>DRHS01000029.1 GCA_011053095.1 Bacteroides sp. | reverse complement strand
TTTATCATTTAAAGGTTTGCCCGGAGCCGGGGGGGTATATGTAACCTGAAAAGCATTTCCGATATAAATCTGGCTATCGCGAATCCCTTCGTCTTTCTTTGTTATTGTTCTAAAAATTTCAATCAGAATGTCTTGATTAATCTTACCCAATCTTTGTATATCATTAAATGCTTTCCAGAGAGCTTCTCTGTATCTAAGAACCTCTTTGGTAAAGGGATTGACATTTTGACTCTTGGAGGAGAATGCTCTAAATAAATTATCTCTACTAGTTACGATATTTTCAATTTCTGAACTATCCATGGCCTCCTGCAAAACCAAAGTATTAATAAGCATCTTAGGATTTGGGATTATTGGACTTCTTCCCTTAAGTTCAGCAAGCGATGCACGAGCACTGCTGAGAGCCTTATATACCTCAATGGATTCAATGAAATTATTTCCAGGTGGTAATAGAGGAAGGCTATTGAATGGCTTTTTTTTGTCGAAAGGCATATTTATCAAGTCTAATCTTAAACTATTATAAAGTTATTAAAACAAAACTAATAAGTTTCAAAGCTTACCATGTGAATGAAGGAGTTTAGTTGAGCGACCAGTTTATTGGTTCCAGTCCCTGGTTTTCCAGATGTTGGTTTGTTTTTGAGAAGTGGTGACAGCCGAAGAAGCCTGAATGGGCTGAGAAGGGAGAGGGATGGGCGGCCTTCAGGATATGGTGCTGGCCGGCGTCGATAAGAGATTCCTTGGCCTGGGCATATCGTCCCCAGAGTATGAAAACAATTCCCTGTCTTTCCTCCGATACTTTACGCATGACTGCATCTGTAAAATTCTCCCAGCCTTTATTCTGGTGTGAACCTGCCTGGCTGGCCCGCACTGTCAGGGTGGCATTGAGAAGCAGCACTCCCTGGTCGGCCCAGGATTCCAGGTTCCCATGATTGGGAATGGGCATTCCCACATCATTGTGAAGCTCCTTAAATATATTTACCAGTGACGGAGGGGATGTGATGCCAGGGGGGACCGAAAAACAGAGTCCATGAGCCTGCCCTTTTCCATGGTAGGGGTCCTGTCCCAGGATAACCACTTTTACCCTGTCGAAGGGTGTCCGGTCAAATGCCGCAAAAATCTTGTCACCAGGTGGATAAACTACCTGGGAGTTTTTTTCAGCGACCAGGAAGTTTTTCAGGGTTTCAAAGTAGGGCTCTCTGAATTCTTCGGCCAGCCTTTCCTTCCAGCTTTCATGGATTTTGGGGTCAATCATGGATCAATCTAATTGGGAAACTAAAATAAGAAAATCCCCTGACTAATCAGATTGAAACGCGAAGGCTGAAGATAAAGTTGCGGCCGGGGGCACCAATGCCGGAGGCAAAGGTTTTGTAGAACCGGTCGAAGATGTTCTCTATGGAAAACTGGATCTCAAATTGTTCGTTGATCCGGTAATGTGATCGGAAATTAAGTGTATACCAGGCAGGAAAACCTTCACCGAAGATAGCTTCTTCCTCATTGTCTTCCCCATACGGAGTCATATCTGACCAGTATTTCCTTCCACTGTAATGAATGAATATTTCGTTAGTGAGGTCGCCGAGGGATCCGGAGTTTGCGGATCCGGAATTGCTGAGTTTGAAAACATGGCTCATGGATACTTTCCCAAAGAAGGGGGGAATGTGGCCGAGGGGTACGTTATTGGTGATATCTGTTCCTCTCAGGTGATTAAAAGTTCCCATGAATGCAAAATTGCCCGGGAGGTCTGAATAGGCGTTTATGGAGACTCCCTGGATGGTTGCCAGGCTGGCATTTGAGTTGGTGATGACCTTATAGTACAGTCCATCGTAAAGCAGGGTGTCAGAATCGTTGAGGAGGTGATCGGTTCTGACGATTGCATTGGCCAGGTAAGTAAAATATACAGAACCGCTGATGGTGGCAAATCCGGGAATGTTTTTGCTGATCCCGAATTCGGTATTGTAGGTGTACTCAGATTTCAGGTCCTGGTTGGGCACTGTCACATAATCTCCTTTTGCCCTTACCTTACCATAATCATCAACGTTCGGATTCCTGAAACCGGTAGCCAGGATGAAATTGTATTGCCAGCCGGGAGACGGCTTGTATACCAGGCTGGCGGAGCCGGTCATAGCTCCGTTGTTGATACTGATCTCATCGAAGGGCAGATTGGCGTCGGTGAATTTACTGTTCAGGGTTCCATACTGATATCGGAGTCCCACATTAACCACCATCTTTTGGGAGGGTATCAGTTTGTAATTTCCGTAAGCGGCAAAAGTATTGGTATGGCTTCCCCCGCCGGGATATCTTGTCAGGGCATTCTGCACAGCACCGGTACGAATATTTTGATACCTGGCATCCGATCGCACATCGTTATGAGTGATCTCAAGTCCGTAATACAGTCGTTGTCCTTCGTTCAGCACTTTGGTAAAATCGAAGTTCCCACTGTACACATAAACATCTTCTTCCTGAAAAAGTTTATCATCCACCCTGAAAAGTCTTGTAATACGGTCTTCCCTTATTTTCTGGAAAGCCAGGGTAGATGTTGCGTTCGTATAGAATTTATTGTAATTCTTAAAAATACCCTGCAGGGAGGCCAGGAATCGGTTCTGAGGACCGTAGTACCACTCTGCATATTTCAGGTTATCCCCGTTGTAATCATTCAGCTGGTCAAAACGGTCGATGGCCGATGAGGTGGAAAGTTGCAGGTTAAGGATCAGATCAACATTGCTCGATTGGGTATACCGTGTTTTGGAGACGATATCGGTCTGGGTATAGCCTGAATTCAGCTGTATATGGGGAGAAGGGTTTGCCAGGGTTGAATCCATTCCATTCACCTGTCCCACACCATGCATATGAAGTCCCCAGTCCCCTGTAGTAGCCGGCCTGTTCTTCCCGCTGCGGACATTCCCGAAATCACTGAAAGTAATGCTGGTCATGTTGGCGATCTTTTTGCCACCGATATTAAAATCTGCATGGACAATTTTCCCCTGGTTAGCCGAGCTGTACTGAGTATAAAATCCAAGGTTTTTCTGATTGTATTCAGGATTGCGGGTATAATAGTGCACCACACCCCCAAGTGCATCGCTGCCGTAAATGATGCTTGAGGGACCGAAAAGCACCTCGACCCGGTCAAGTATGTTATTATCAATTGTAATTGCATTTTGAAGATGTCCGCTTCGGTAAATGGCATTATTCATTCGGACACCGTCAACAACCAGGAGGATTTTGTTGGCCTCGAAACCACGAAGAATGGGACTTCCCCCTCCGCCCTGGCTTTTTTGTACCATGACATTGCCTGTACTGCGAAGTATGTCAGCGCTGGTCTGGAAACTGGTGGTATTCAGCTGTTCCGGTCCGAGTATATCAATCATGTATGGAGTTTCGCCTTTCTTCTCTATCCCCTTTACTGCAGAGATCACAAATTCTTCCATCATTATGTTCCGCTTGCTTAGCACCACCCTTCCATTGCCATAGACCAGCTCATGTTTCAGAAAAGCTGTAAGCTCATAGGAATGATGCTGGAAATAAATACTGTCTCCTGTCCCGAATTCACCCACATCTGCCTTGCCAAATTTATCGGTCAGGGTGGAAACGGACATATCCTGGTTGTAAAGAGCTACATGATCCACAGCATCACCAGAACCTTCATCCACTACAATAACTTGCTGTGCATCAATTGACTGGACCAGTATGGTGGAGATGAGAAGAAGTACAAAAATTCGTATACGAGAAACCATTTTTCCTAAAAAATAAGCAAACTTACTTTCCCACAAATATTATTCCAAAAATAGATATAAACAATGGGCTCTTGAAAACCCGGACCAATAAGGTTGCAGCTGAAGGCATATTTTTTATATACTTGGACGAGTATTAGAAAATGAACGAATATGATCCGAAAGGTTTTATTCTGGACAGTTGCAGCCATCCTCACGGGGATACTGGTATATGCATTTTTTGAGCTCCGCAGGGGCAATATCCAGAAGGTTGATATTATACAAGCCGTTCCCACTGATGCTGCCATATTGGTTATTACCCATGACCTGACAGGGTTTATCCGGGAGGAAATGTCGCGCAATAAGATCTGGCAGGAACTCGGGGACATGAACAAAATAGGAGAATTCCAGAAGACACTCAACGTTTTGGATTCACTTATTCTTGATGATAAAGAGATAGCTGCGCTTTACAAGGGGAAAGATGTTTCTTTTTCAATTCACAAATCCGGCCGCAACGGTTTTGATTACATCCTTTATTATCAAATGGAGAATAAGGGCAACGATAAACAGATACTGAGCTTTATCCAGGACAAGCTACCGGATGGATCTACCCTGAGCAACCGGCGTTACAATGAGATAAGGGTATATGATGCTGATTTTCCGGGGAAGAAGAAAGGTTTCTCCTTTACTTTTTCCCACGGATTGTTTCTTCTGAGCCGGTCTTCAATATTGCTTGAGGAAGCCATCCGCCAGATAGAAACCAATCATGGGGTGGCTGATGAACCAGGCTTCAGGGAAGTAGCCAGGACTGCAGGCAGGAATGTCGAAGGGAATATATTCCTCGATTACAAGACCATACCCGGGATCGTATCCGGGCTATTCAACGATAGGTATTCCGGATGGGTCGAGGATTTTGTGCACTTTGCCAACTGGTCAGAGATGGATGTCAATATCCGGCCTGATGCGGTCCTTCTGAATGGATTCACATATTCAGGAACGGGCATGGAAGATTTCCTCAGCATCATTCTGAAGCACCAGCCCCAACGCCTCGACATAGAAGCGGTCATTCCGGAGAATATGGTCGGTTTTTTTGCCCTGGGACTCGATGACTTTCCGAAGTTCAAAAGAGATTATGTCGAACATCTGGAGATCCATGGCAGCGGTCGTACCTACTTGAGGGAGCTTAAAACCCTGAACGAGAAATACAAGATTGACGTCGACAAGATCTTTCTTCCTTTGATGGACAGGCAGGTTGCCCTGGTACTTACCGATGTCCGTAATTTTGATTGGGATGAAAACGCCTATGTTGTTTGTAACACAAAGAGCCGCAGCCTTGCAGAGGAAAAACTATTGGAATTCCTGGGGATAATAGCCGAAAAGGAGGGGGTGGCACTTTCCTCCCTTATTGTCAGCAGGCCCGTAAATAACGACGTGAATTACACTTTTTACCAGATTCCGGTACCATTTCTGCCCGGGAAGCTGTTCGGGAAGATGTTTTCAGGGATCAACAGCAAGTACTGCGCTTTCTACGAAAATTACATGATTTTCGGAAATTCTATTCCCGCGCTATCAAAGTATATACATGCCAATCAGCTCGGAAATAGCCTGAGCAGCGACCTGGATTTTGCACAGTTCTCCGAATATCTGGCCTCACGCTCAAACCTGTACTTCTACCTTAATATTCCCGCTTCAGGGAAATTATTGGAAAGATTCCTTAAAAAAGACCTTTTTGAGAAATATGAGGAGCAGAAGGATCAATTTTCAAAATTCCAGGCATTTGCCTACCAGATTACCTCGGAAAATGACATGGCCTATAACAATATAATCCTGAAATATTCTCCGGATATGAGGGATGAGGCACAGACCGTATGGGAAAGCCGGCTTGAAAATCCGGTACTGACAAAACCCAGGCTGGTGACCAATCATTATACGGGGGAGAAGGAGATATTTGTCCAGGATGAGGGGAATAATATTTACCTGCTGAATAATTCGGGAAGGATACTGTGGAAACAAAAGATCGATGGACTGATAATGGGGGATGTATACCAGGTGGATTATTACAAGAACGGGAAGCTCCAATTGATGTTTAACACCAGGGAACAGCTCCACGTGATGGACCGGAACGGAAATTATATTGAGCGCTACCCTGTCACACTTCGTTCACCTGCCACAAACGGAATGGCCCTGTTTGACTATGAGAAGAACCGGAATTACAGGATTGCTGTTGCCGGTGAAGATCGTGGCATTTACCTTTATGATAAGAGCGGCAGCCTGGTTAAAGGGTGGAATATAACCAAAACGGAGGGCCGGGTGAAGATGGCGCTTAAGCATTTCCGGGTCGGTACTATGGATTATATAGTATTTGCTGATCATTTTACCACCTATATCCTTAACCGCCGGGGAGAATCAAGGGTTAAGGCAAGCAAGCATTTCCCTGTGGCAAAAAATGCAAACATTGTCCTTGAAAGCAACACAACAGGCATTAAACCCCGGCTGGCTCTGACAGATTCTCTGGGAAGGGTACATTTCATCTACTTTGATGGAACTGTGGAGACCGTTGATCTTGGAATCTTTGGAGGGGGACACTATTTTGAGTACAGTGACCTGGACGGCAGCGGTCGCCGGGAGTATATTTTTGTGGATGGAGGAGAATTGAAAGTATTCAGTCATGACGGTTCCCGAAAAATTTCCCGTTCTTTTAAGTCGGATATTACCAGCGCACCTGTTATTTACCAGTTTTCGTACGGAAATAAAAAAATCGGTTTGGTCTCCGGGGAAAGAAGCGAATTGTACCTTGTTAATAACGATGGAAGCCTGTATAAAGGCTTCCCCCTTCTGGGCTCCACACCCTTCAGCATTGGGGTAATCAACAAAACAACTTCTAAATTCAACCTGATTGTAGGAAGTGACGAAAACTTTTTGTATAATTATTCCGTACAATAGAGATCTACAAAGCTGATAAATATGTCCTTACGAAGATTTCTTCCATTTTTATTCATTATTTCCATTTTCCTGGCCGCCATTTCATGCAATGATGACTGGCTGAAGTCAGAATACGATACTACCATACTCTGGGAAGGGGGGATCGAGGGACCGGTAATTTTTGGCAAGCTTGGACTAAAGGATCTGCTGGAAGAATTTGATTCTACCGGTTATGTTTCTGAAGACAGTACAGGGCTTCTGTATGGGGCTTATTCAAAAGATACCGTGCTTAGGGCTCCTGACCTGCTTCAACTGCCGGACCAGGATTTTATCCAGTTCTTTTTTCGAGTTGATACAAGTATCCCCGGCTGGGTACTCGGTAACATTGGAGATACAATCAGTTTCAACCAGGAGGAGGGATTTGAATTTAAGCGAACCGGTGATGAGCGGATCGACAGTGTTCATGTAAAATCGGGGACAATGAGTATCTATGTTCGTTCTTCAATTAAGCATGAGGGAATTCTGACGCTTAGCTCAGATCATATTAAAATAGGTGGAGAGGAGTATCATGAAGTTATCTCGATCAGCGACCCGAGCGGGATGTATGAAGAAACCATTAACATGGATATTGCAGGCAGTACTATTATCCTTGACAATAGCGTACCGGATTCCACATCTATACACCTTAATGCAGAGTTCGCCCTGATCAACTCGGGAGCTGATATCCTGAGTTCCGAAGAGGTACAGGTTATTAACTCCTTTCGTAACCTTGAGTTCAGTGCAGTATACGGCTATATTGGAGCCTATGATAGTGTAATAATTGACAGGGCAGAACTGGAATTCGAATTGTTACAAGGGAATTTCGAGGGAAGGATAAAACTTGCAGATCCTCAAATCAGCATACGTACGGACAATAATATGGGAGTCCCCTTTGCAGTGGAACTACGCGACCTTGAGGCTCATTTCCAGGATGGGACCGGAACCCCTATTACAATTGATACAAGCGCCAACCCGATTAAATTTGGTGCACCTGATATTAGCCAGGTCGGTGAATCCGTCAAGGATTCCACTTTCATTAACAATACGAACTCTGACATACATCTGGCAGCAACTTCAGATCTGAAGAGTTTCCAGTATTCTGTAAGGGTGATAGCTAATCCGGATGGTCCGAGAAATAATTTTATTCTGGAAAACAGTAAACTTTCCATTAGTGTCGAGGGACTAATCCCTCTCGATCTTAGAATGGAGGATGTTGTACTGGGAGATACATTTGATTTTGAACTTGGTTCGGATCCAGATTCAGACTTCAGTTCCGATGATGTCAAATACATGATGATGCAGATCGAAACAGACAACGGCATGCCCATTGATCTTGGCATACAGGTTTACTTCATCGATACAACCCAGAACTGGCTCAGGCTGGATTCACTTTTCGGTGCTGACAGGGATATATTCGAATCCGGTGTTATTGATGCCAACGGGCGGGTAATCCAGAAGACCAAAAAAGTTACGAAAGTTGAAATGACCAGGACTCAGATTGACAACGCCCTTGATGCCAACAAGATTTTATTTAAGGCCTTCATTGAAACCTCCGAGGGGGGGACCCGTGATGTGAAGTTTTATGGTAATTATTCGCTTGACTTTAAGCTGGGGACGCGTATTGAATTAAGTTATACTATTGAACCTGATCAGGGAAATTAAAACAATCACCATGCCTGATAAAACTTTGTTTAAATATACCCTGGTTCTCTGCCTGACTGCATTGCTGGCCTTCCCAGAGGCATCTGCACAGTTCGGCAACACCTATTATCACATGTTCGGGGTACCCCAGGCCAACCAGCTGAATCCTGCATTTCAGCCCCAATGTGATGGTTATTTCGGATTGCCTTTTGTTGGTCCCATCCGGTTTGAAGTGGAATCCAACGGACTTCAATATGGTGACATATTTCAGTACAACAGCAGCCTGAAGAAGAATATATCCTTTATGCATCCCGAGGGGAATAAACAAAATTTTATGAATGCCCTGGAACCTGTTAATACGGTCCGTGCGGAGCTTGCATCAAATATTATTTCGATCGGTTGGCGAAGGGAGCAGCTCTTTTTTACCGTTGACTTTACAGAGCGGATGATAGAAAGTACATCTTTCCCGAAAGATTTTGCCGAGTTTCTGGTATACGGTAATCTTAACCAGAATAATTTCAACTTCTCAGACCTGTCTCAGAATCTAATGTACTTCCATGAATTTGCAGTCGGGGCTTCCTACAATTTTGACGATGAAATGCAATTCGGGATACGGGCAAAATTACTGCTCGGTGGAGCCAGTTCGACCACCCGGACTTCGGATATAAACCTTAAAACCTCGATTGATGAATGGAGTGTCAAATCAAATGTAAAGGTTGATGCCACCATCCCGTTTCTCGAGGATCTGCCTGTAGATCAGGATGGTTACCTTGATGTTGACAGCCTGGCGAACACGGACTTTAATCTTTTATTCGGATTTCCCACCAGCATTCCTGAACTCCTGTCCCCCAGCTCTCTCAGCACAATAGGAGGAATCAAAAATCCGGGCTTTGCCATTGATTTTGGTTTCAATTACCTTCCTATTGAAAAGCTTAATATTTCTGCCAGTGTTATTGACCTGGGGTTTATCCGCTGGAAGGAGTATGTATATAATTTCGAGCAGGATCTGGATTATACCTTTGACGGGCTTGAATTCAAACTGGAAGATGACTGGTCACCGGGAGATGGACTTCTGGATTCTCTGCAGAATGATCTTCAGGTTAAAGTCACCGAGGAGAAATTCACAACGACCCTTTCAGCAAAAGTATACCTGGGCGTTGCCTATGATCTAACTGAACGGGTAAGATTTGGCGGAGTGTTTCGCACAAGGATCTATAATTATCAGTTCTATAACCAGTTTACAGTCTCAGCCAATGTAATGCCTATTTCCATGTTTAGTATGAGCCTTAGCTATTCCTATTATGGGAATAGTTACATGAACCTGGGTCTGGGACTATCCCTGCGTTTGGGTCCACTTAATGTTTACTTCATTTCAGATCAGGCACCCTCTTCATATTTCTGGCCATCGGAATTTTCTTCACTTAACTTCCGGCTGGGAGTAAATATCGTCTGGGGATGCCGTGCATTGCCCAAGGCAATGAAAGACCGGCCATTGATCGATTAGAGGATCATCAGGGAACCCCTTTCACAAATTTCTGTTAGTTTTGCAATAGTATGGGAGCAGCTTTACGGATCATATTAATAATTGTTATCGTCTGGTATGTTGTCCGGGTCATAGAACGGGTGATAGGTCCTGCATTGTTTGGTACTTCCAACAAGGTTAAGGACTCCCGCAAGTCAACACGGCAGGGGGATGTTACTATCACCGATAACAGAAAGGGTTCAAAAGATAAGAACCCTGAGAAAGACGATTACGTGGATTACGAAGAAGTAGATTAAAAAAACCATGGCTCCTGATGGGGCCATGGTTAAATATGACAGGATATCCTGAACCAGGTTCAGGGTGATTTTTCAGGTAAAGATAATCTGGGTTCCTTCTCCACCTGACATTTCGTAAAGTTCACCTACTGTGATAACAGCTTTTACGTTATCGTCAAGATCTTCCTCCTTCAGCTTGAACATGTCAAAGGCCAGTTTGCAGGCATACAGTTCTCCGCCGCCTGCAACGATCATCTCGATAAACTCATCTACGGGAGGTACATCAAGCGCTGCCATCTGACTTTTCATCATTGCAGACACTCCTGCCTCAACACCGGGAAGCATTCCAAGTAATGTAGGGAAGGGGAGTCCACCGGGCATCCTCATTGCCGGATTTCCGACTGTACTTGTTTTTGACTTATTCTGGCGTTTCTTGATAATAGCATCAAGTCCGAAAAAGGTAAAAAACATTTTTGTTTCTATACCCTCCATAACGGCACCATTTGCCATTACGAGTCCCGCATAAATATCCTCAATGGTTCCTTTTGCAACAATGATCATCACCTTCTTCAAAGGCATTTCTTTTTTTTCTTCAGCCATGATAATGGATTTAATAGATTAGACGCAAGAAGTTGGTTTGGGTATACCAGATATTCTGGATGATTTTTTAAGCGGACCACCGGGGAATAATGTATAGAGTCCCTTGATATCCGTTATCCCTGATTTTCCCACCATACGAATTGTAAGCTGGACACCTTTTTCATGTTGTGTTCTCAGGTAATCGAAAACCTCAAAATGTTTGTCTGTCAGATCGATACCTTCTTCTTTAGCAATTTCAGCTGCAATGTCCTTGGACCACTGAGTGGGATCTGTCAGATACCCTTCCTCGGTTACTTCTACATTGACGCCTGCATACGTTTTAGTTGCCATAATTGATTTTATTTAATTGATACTACATTATCTTCAGAGAGGTTCTTGAGGAAGGATATCATAAACCCGATACCCTTTTTCATCTCGGGACTTCTCATTTCTTTCATTGCCTTCCAGATGGAATATTCCGGTATATTTTCAACTTCGAGTTTCTGGAATACATTTACTGCATTGTTCATAGCCTGCAGCATATCGGGTTGAGTTATATTTTTCACGGTATCCATGACCGTTACAATATTATCAGCGAGAAGTTTGACATCCTCACCGGAATAATGTGTTATAATACTATCCGTTGCCCTCATCATTTCGTTGAAGAATTCGAAATAGCCTTTCTCCTCCATCTCAGCCATCTTCCGAATCATATCGATGACGGTTTCATTGAAAATCGGTCCCATGTCCTGCATCAGGTCATAGGCAGACTCGAATGTATCCATTAACCAGGTAAACTTGTCGATGTTTTTAAGGAACTTGAGGAAAAGAAATTTCATATCCTCCCAGTTCATCTCCACACCCTGAACCTCCAACTCTTCAACCGTGCTGCGGAATACATCTTTAGCTATGATGTTAGCATCCGCCACCAGGTCATCCATGCGTTCGCTGCGATGCTTCTGGGTCATGGCACACTCCAGAATGGCATCCAGTTTTACGTTGATCTCGTCGATCTGTTTCTGAATATCCTTATCTGCCATCGTTAGAGTTTTTTACCGGCCATTGTCATTTCATTCTCGATTGGCATTTCTTTTCCTTTCAGAAGGATATGCCAGTAGATCCAGCGGAACAACACCTTACCATAATGATTCATTTTGGTGTTTTGAAGGAGTCCGAAGGGACCAATGCCAGGCAATGGATAAGTGCCGGGCAGGGGCTCTGTATCGTAATTAAAATCAATGATGGATCCTTTTCCGAAACCAGTTTCGATATAACAGTTTGAATGTCCGTCGAATTTAGCCATCAATTCTCTTCCTTCAATTGCGCTCAGGAGGTTCTCGTAGAGAACGTCTGCGGAAAAGTGGACGACTGAACCGGCCTTTGAAGTTGGTATATTGGCCGCATCTCCAAGAACAAAAATATTTTCATGTTTTTCTGATCGCAGTGTGAACTTATCGGTGGGGATAAATCCCAGATCATCACCCATGCCACTTCTTTCGACCATCTCACTGCCCATGTTGGTTGGCACGATAGTCAGAATATCAAAGGGTATTTTTTTCTCATCGTAGGATACCAGCTCCTTCTTATCATTGTCTACACTTTCGATGTAATATTCAGGAATAACTTCGATGTTTTTTTCATTCATTAATTCACCAAGCATTTTTGAAGATCTTGGTTTGGTGAAAGCTCCGGGAAGCGGGGTGACAAACTTGATGTTCACTTTATCCCTTATTCCCAATTGATGAAAATAATGATCGGCCAGGAATACAAATTCCAGTGGAGCAACCGGACATTTAAATGGAAGCTCAGCAATTGCCATAACCAGGTCGCCACCTTCCCATCCGCGAAATTTTTCAGCCAGTGCAACCGCGCCTTCGATCGTATAGAAATCAAAGATGTCTTTGTACCAGAGTTTGTCTTTCAATCCTGGGGTTTCTTCAGGGACAGTCCTGGTTCCAGTCGCAATGATCAGATAGTCGTAAGGAAGTACCTGTCCCCCTTCAAGAAGAACCTTATTGTTCTCAGGATCCACCTTGTCGATTGCGTTGTAAATAAGTTTAACACCGGCAGGGATTAAATCTGCCTTCGGCTTAACTACATCCTGCCGGTTATAGATCCCAAAAGGGATAAAGAGAAAACCAGGCTGGTAGTAATGAGTCTTATGCTGGTCTACGATTGTGATGTCCCATTCTGACCGGTCAAGCACTTTACGAAGCTTGTTGACCATAATTGTACCACCGGTACCTGCTCCCAAAACGACTAGTTTTTTCATGTGTATTTTGAGGATTTATTATTTAGATATTATTTTCTTCGGGCAACAAATGTAAAAAATTTCAACTAACAAAAACATATTATATATCATGTTTTCTATATATAAAAGTAAAAACATATGCAGAAAATTATATAACATACATAAAACCCTATATATTAGCATAATACAAACAACAATAAAAGACAGATAAGTCTGAAAATGTAAATATATTTACTGGAATTTTACAGGATTTGAGCTAAAAGTGGAGTCAGAGGAGCAGGAAAAACTATTTAGAATCTATCTGAATGCAGGACTTTATTATTTCTCCTTTTTGGCCTGTACCTTTTTAAGGGTTTTTGTCAGATTGGTGGCAAAGACAAAGTCGTTGAGGTAACGATTGTCAGCCTTGAGAATCTCATGCTTGGTTCCTTCCCAGCATTTTAATCCCTCGAAGATAAACACAACTTTGTCGCCGATCTCCATCACAGAATTCATATCGTGTGTATTTACAATGGTGGTAATATCGAATTCTTCGGTTATATTCTTGATGAGTTTATCGATACGAATTGCTGTCTGCGGATCCAGTCCCGAGTTAGGTTCATCGCAAAAAAGGTATATTGGGTTTAGTGCGATCGCCCTGGCGATACCAACCCGTTTTTTCATTCCCCCGCTTAGTTCTGCAGGATAGAGGGCGTTGGTCTTATCCATATCAACCCTGTGAAGACAGAAGTTTACCCGTTCCAGCTTCTCTGCATAAGAAATTTCCGTAAACATATCCAGCGGGTACTTTACGTTTTCTTCCACAGTATAAGAGTCAAAAAGGGCTGCCCCCTGGAAAAGCATCCCGAATTCCTTTCTGAGGCTCTTTCTTTGCTTAAAATTCATGCTGGTAAAATCCCGTTCATCAAACAGGATCATTCCCTTGTCGACTTCATGGAGTCCGACGAGAGATTTCAGCAGAACGGTTTTCCCTGATCCGCTTTTCCCGATGACAAGATTGGTTTTTCCCTTTTCAAAAAGGATACTGATATCATCCAGGACACGGTTTTTTCCGAAAGTTTTGGATATGTTCCTGACTTCAATCAATCGAGAATAAGTTTAGTCAGGATTAGGTTAAACATCAGAATGAAAATACAACTCTGGACAACCGCACGTGTGGACGATTTTCCCACCTCAAGGGAGCTACCCTCTGCATAATACCCATGGTAGGCCGAAATGGTAGTGATCAGAAACGCAAAAACCACCATCTTTTGAAGGGCATAGGTGAAATAATGCGGATAGAAACCATATTGGAGTCCATAGATAAATTCCTGCGGGGTTGAGACATTGGTAATTAATGCCGTCAGATATCCACCCCCCATACCAACGAAAAGGCTGATGATCGTAAGTAAGGGGAAGAATAACATGGTGGCGATAATCTTTGGAAGGATAAGAAAACTTGCCGAGTTTACACCCATGATTTCAAGGGCATCTATCTGTTCAGTGATTCTCATGGTACCCAGTTCGGAGGAAATACTGGAACCCACCTTTCCGGCAAGAATAAGAGCGACCATGGTGGATGAAAATTCCAGAAGCAACATATCCCTTACTCCGACACCAATAAGATATCGGGGTAAAAGTGGATTCTCAATATTATAATTTGTTTGTATGGTAATGACAGCTCCGACGAATATGGATATAATGACAACAATCCCGATGGAATTGATCCCCTGGAGCTCAAGTTCACGCAATGTCTGCCGGTAATACATTTTGTATCGCTCCGGCTTTGCGAATACTTTTGAGATCAGGATATAGTATCTGCCTAAATGGTAAAATAAGCGCATCAGAATGTAAATGTAGTAGTTTTTATTGTTATATTAAATTGTAATTTTATGCGCCCAAAAAGCTCCATATATGGATAAAGATAATTACTGTGTCATCATGGCCGGTGGCGTTGGAAGCAGATTCTGGCCGATGAGCAGAGCCAAAAGGCCCAAGCAATTCCTGGACATTCTCGGAACGGGACACACTCTGTTGGAAATTACCTTTGACAGGTTGAGAAAAATTGTACCGACGGAAAATATACTCATTGTTACGAACCGTGATTACGGAACACTCGTAAGTGAGCAACTTCCCGACCTTCCACAAGAGAATATACTGCTTGAACCATCAAGGCGGAACACTGCCCCTTGCATTGCTTATGCCAGTTTCAAGATAAAAGAAAGAAACCCTGAAGCAAGGATGATTGTAGCCCCGTCTGATCATCTGATCCTGAAAGAGGATAAGTTTCTTAAGGTTGTACAGGATGGACTAAAGTTTGTTACTGATGAAAAAGCACTTTTAACCATTGGAATACCCCCTTCAAGACCGGAGACAGGATATGGTTATATACAGGCCAACGGACCTTCTAAATCACCCAGAACCAGAGCTAACCTGAGGAAGGTTAAAACATTTACTGAAAAACCGGATCTTAAACTGGCCAAGATCTTTTATGAAAGCGGTGAGTTTTTCTGGAATTCAGGTATTTTCATCTGGTCTGTTTCTACAATTCTCGATTCCTTCAACAGGCACCAGCCTGAAATACATAGTGTTTTTACCGAGGGGGAGGGGAAATATAACACCGGGGAGGAAGAAAGCTTTATTGACTACGCCTATGCAGAATGCAAGAACATTTCAATTGACTATGGCATAATGGAGAAGGCTGAAAATGTTTTTGTAATAACCTCAGATTTCGGATGGTCGGATCTTGGTACCTGGGGATCCCTGCATGACCATTTGAAAAAGGACAGAAAGAAAAATGTTGTTGTGGGAAAGGATATTCTGACTTACGACGTGCAGGGATGCCTTGTTAATGTTCCGGAAGATAAGCTGGTGGTCCTTCAGGGACTCGAGAATCTTATCATCGTGGAAACCAATGATGTTTTGCTGGTTTGCCGCATGGAAGACGAGCAGAAGATCCGCAACATCGTCAACGACGTCCGCATCCAGCAAGGTGACAAATACATTTAGTCCCCCTTGCACTAACCTCAGGAATGAATAAAAATTAGCAATGCTTCCGGCAGTGCTAATTCCTCTCGGATTTTTGTGGCAGGATAACCACAAAAATGAGGTTCGTCATTTAGCACTGCCTGCAGTTATATTGCAAATTTTACTGCATTACCGATGGCATTGTTAGCAAAGGAGCCTATCCATCTGTGTTATTTGCACAGATGGCAGCGACGAGGTAACAGATGCCACGGTATGGTAAAGTGCAAAAAAAACCGCCAGGGAATGTTCCGTGACGGTTTTATATTATGGATGGAAGTTTAGTACTCCCAGAGATCGTGCTCGAACTCGAAGAGCTCATATTTTATTCGTTCCGCCTCAAACATAGCATCCATTCCAGTGGAATAATCAGTAATAAACCTGTTTTCCTGAACATTTGACACCTTGTAGATCCAGGAACTGAACCTTCGCTGGGTCAACAGGTCATCATATGAGACCCGCTGAGCATCGTTCATGGGATTAAATGCTTCCTGTTTAGCAAGGTAATATCTGATTTCGGGATAATATACCCAAAAAAGTGGTTCTCGTGTGATCTCACCTGTTTTTCTGATCTCAAAGGTGACCGGATCTTCCTCCTCCCTCATGCTGACCATCATAGGACACATTCCAATAATCCTTACCTGGAAGGAGGAATACCTGCGGTCAAAGAACCATTTTTCTTTAATCATGATACGGTTAATCTTAGTAAAATCGATAGGAGCACCTGTGAACACCATTTTGATATCCATGATGGAGGAATCGAACATAGGTTCAAATGTCGAATCCGGATCCATAACATTCATAATGTCTTCAATACTCATGGGCTGCTGGAACTCATAGGTAAGAAGTGGCATATAGGCGAAAACCTGATGTCCCGGAAGCGGATTTTTGAGAATATCCAGCAGAAGTTGTGTGAGATTCCTCCTGTCCCCAATTGGTTTCAGGGGATAATACAATGGCTGGTTCATTTTCTCTCTGAGATTTATCATCCGCCAGACAGTCTTTTCATACATGATGTCTGATTCCCTTATAAAAGGATAGGGTACCGGGTCCTTTTTCGGAATATGCTCTTTGTCATATACTTCCGTTTTCTCAACCAGGTCAATTGCCTGTGCATTAATCACTGGCACTCCAAAAATTGCAAGGAGCAATGCACATGTTAGAATATTTCTGATCATTTTCATCCTCTCTGGGTTAAATTCTGTTATTGTACTCTTATTCCTAGGGTTGGTAGTGTTACAACACTTCCATCGGGACCTACAGCTTTAATCTCGTTAAAATATACACCGGAATTGGAACGAATCTGTTCCCTCAATACCTGTCTTATTTCCGGACTAAAATTTGCACCCTGGTTTTGTACCCGTTTTGTAAAACCCTGCACCAGGGCTTCAAATTCGAAACTTGTAATTGTATAGCTGACGCCACCAAACTTAAACCACTCGGGCATCTCAGCTTTTAGTCCCAGTTCAGCCAGTACAGCGGATCTTCTGAGTGTCCCGCCTTTTTTACCTGCAAGGGTTGGTAAAGGAGGAGGTACTCTTTCAACCCGGAAATCTTTGGTTCCCATAGAACGGCTGACGCCGTCAATCATAACAGAAACTGAAACCTTTGCAGTACCAAGTCTGTTCGGGCTTACCGTCCAGCGGGTCCCGGAACCTCTCATTACTCCGTTATTAATACTAGGCCGGATAGCATTGGCCGGATAGCCTGGAACGGATATTTCTACCGGGTTATCAATTCCATTATAGAAAACATTCATTTCTGTCGGAGAAACAACCAGGGCGGGTGGAGCTACCGTATATGAGGAACTAAATGGTTTGTTGGTATAAGAGCCATCCATTCTTTTAAGGGCTATTATACCTCCCCATTTCATTTCGCCCAAAGATGAGCCCCTGATCTTGTATACTCCTTTACCGCCAGTAACCGGGATAGTATCAAAATCAGTTCCCAATATGCCTCTCATCTTGTATTCAACCATCCCGTCATCAGAAACAATAGAATCGTATGCACCGATATATACAATAGGCTCTTGTGTTGTATCAAAGGCAGCCATAAATACACTGGCCTCAAAGTCATTCCCCCGAATAACATGATTTGATTTCGGGATGATCACAGGTTCGATAAGGTTGAACTTAAATGATCCTGCATCAATTTGACCATAGAGGTAATTCAGGGTTTCGGATTCGGAGTTCCGTACATCGTTCTGCATCTTTGACAAAAGGGTAATGACTGCAATGAGGGGCATTTGATCAAAATGCGATATTTCCCAGGATTGCATCTCCTCCTTGCCATGTGATAGTACTATACGCTCCTCCGTTGCAAGGTTTGATTCAATGGAAGCCCGTATGGTTTCATTTTCCTCTGAGATTAGGGAAATAAGATGCTCGCGAAAACCTCCAATGGCCATTTTAAGGTCGTTGGCTCTGCCTCCCCCATCTGCGCCGATCATGATCTCTGCAGCCAGAGTCGTGTTATCCTTGCCCAAGATTAACCCACCGATGATATCTCCTTCATGTATGGCATGTGTATCTTCCCCCTCCGATTTTATAATAATCTTATACTTCAGATCCTGAAGGTATTGATGAAGTTCATCGGCCCTTCTCTTAACTTCGAGTGCTTTTGCCTGCCATGGACCCGCTTTTACCGGGTTTTCTGCGGCAGCGCGGTCAAATTCCTGGTAATATACATTGTTCTTTTTGGCAAAATTTCCAGTAGTATTGGTCAAACCTTCATCAACGAGCACAAAAGCATTAAGCACGTCTTTTGATACGTTCAGTGCCAACATGGCCATCAGCACTAAATACATCATGCCGATCATCTTTTGTCTCGGGGTTTCTTTTCCGTGTGCCATAGCTTATATTTTCGGGTTTTTGAACAAGACAGTGGTTTATTTTGCGTTCATCGCAGTTAACATATTGCCATAAACAACATTCAGATCAGCAAGATTTTTGCTGAGCTGTGACATTTGTTCCTTATACTTTTCAGTTTCTTCAACAGAAGCTTTCAGGTTTTTCATCATGTCTTCAATTCCCTTGTATACCTGGTCAGAACCTTTCATATGCTCGTTGGTTCCTTGCAATTGAGAGGCATAAGCATCGTTCAGAGCCTGCAGTTTTTGATTCATGGATTCAAGTTGTGAACCAAAGGCTTCATTACTGCTGGTAATGCTCTTTGCCTTTTCAGCAGCAGCTGAATAACTTGCTGCAACCGCGCCTCCGCTACTTGCGATCTTCTCTGCAGCCTGCTGGTATGAATCGGAAAGGGTATTAGCCGCTGATGCCAGCTTATTTGTCGACTCGCTGTAATTGTCAGTTAGTCCCCCAACACTTTCTGCTGCCTTTTGAACATTTTCAGCATATTGTCTTGTGGCTACAGAAGCCTCTGAGATATCGGCAAGATTTCCCGCAGTTTCTGACAGGTTATTTAATCCGTTGCCCAGGTTCTTTATTGTTTCGGGCTTGATTTCTGCTTGATTGAAGAGGTCTTCGAACTTTTCAAGGGTTACACCACGTCCGGCCAGGGCTTCATCCCTGTATTCGTCTAACTCATCAGGATCGGTCATTCCTGCAAGCTCCGGATAAACCAGTGTCCAGTCCAGTTCTTCATGCAGTGGTTCAAAAGCAGAAAAGAAGAAGATAACAGCTTCCACTCCCAGTCCGACCGTAATCATAGGTCCTCCCCCGGGGAAATGCTGGATTTTGAACAAGGCACCAAGGATCACAACAGATGCACCAAGACCATATAATTTGGCCATGAAGTTTTTCCAGCCGGCACTCTGAGTAAGTTCTGTAAAATTCATAATTTCTCAGGTTTAAATGATTTTCATTTTTAATTGTTTCCCATGTATGGGCGAATACATCTGAATCCGATATAGGATGTGGAAGTATCCTGGTATTCATAGGCACGTGTACTTACCTGAAGGTAGTATGCTATGTCTTTCCATGAGCCTCCTCGGATTACCTTTCTCTTCATTACGTGGTTATCCTTATCAGTTGCTTCGTATTTATAGTCAGGGTTAAGGTCATGCTGGAAGAAATATGCAGATTCGTCATAAGCGTTTGCACACCATTCTGCAACGTTACCAGCCATATCATAAAGGTTTAGTTCATTGGGCTCATATGTTCCTACGGATGTAGTGGTAATGCCTCCGTCAACAGCATAATTACCTCTGAGAGGTTTGAAATTTGCCAGGAAGCAACCTTGCCGGTTGCGGGTATAAATACCTCCCCATGGATACATGGAGTTTTGGAGACCACCGCGGGCTGCAAATTCCCATTCGGATTCAAGCGGCAAACGGTAATCCTGCACATAGGAATCACCTTGCTGCACCAGTGCTGTATTGAGCAGCTGAGTTCTCCAGATACAGAAAGCATTGGCCTGCTTCCAAGTGATTCCGACAACAGGATAGTTGTCAAAGGACTGATGCCAGAAATACATCTTGGCAGCAGGTTCGTTGTATGAATATGTGAAGTCTCTTATCCAGCAAAGAGTGTCCGGATATATGTTAACCACATCCTTAAGGATAAAGGATCCCCTGTTTTCAATTGCTTGCTCATTTCCTTCCGGATCGATAATAGTACCCGTATATTCTCCGGGATCCTGGTCAAGGTCACCTATATCTTCCAGGTAGGAGTTCTGAAAACGGTTCTTGTTCTTGGCTGCCTGCTGAAGATCAATCCAAAAATACCGGTAGTTCAGTTTATGCACATTAATTTCCTTGCGGCCAAAATACCTTTCCTCGGTACTATAATAAAGCTGGTCAACTGCCTGTCTTACATCTTCATTTTCCATAAGACGCTTGTCATCAAGCCTGGCTTCCCAGTTTATCCGATACGACCTGCCATATAGATCCTCTTCAAGATCTGCACCATATCCATCAACTATCACCCGGAATTCATCTTCCATGATTTCCCCGATCAGTTCCCTTTTTAGGGAATCTCTAACCCAAAAAACAAATTGTCTGTATTCATTATTGGTAATCTCCGTCTGGTCCATCCAGAAAGCATCAACAGTCACCGTCTTGGTGAAGTGGTTCTGAGCAAAAGGCACATCCTGATCAGCGGGGCCGACATTATATGAACCCTGGGGGACGAACTCCATTCCAAAGGGGTCTGGCTCGAAATATTTTTTTCGGCTTGGGACTCCTGTCAGCTCACCGGTATATATATTCCCGCAACTGCTGAAGATTCCAATTAAAATACCAAATGCGAGTAGCTTTTTCATTGTTTCCGGGTATTTTGTATTGTTATTTTATTGTTTTCTGTTGATAAAAGTGACTTTCAAAGCCTAAAATAAGAAAAATTTCAATAATTCATTTCACTGAATTACAAAAAACGTATGCTCTTATACTTTTGAGGCGCCTTATCAAGGCTGAGACTAAAACAATATCCCAGCGTGAATTCATGCGACCCGTTGCTATGATTACCTATTTCTGAGGTTGTAAAATCATATGAGTATCCAACCCTCAATCCATTAATTAATTCAACTCCGATAATCCCTATCAATGCATCTCCAGCTCTATAAGAAACGCCTCCCCAAAACTTTTTATTGTATCGTACAAGGCCGCTTACATCAAAGGAATTGATACGTCCGTCTGATCTGAATATGGCAGAAGGAAGAATCTCATACAGTGGATTCGACAACTGGAAACGGTAACCTGCAATTACATAATAGTGCCTCGCAAGGTATGGATTTGCTGTCTCATATTTAATCGTGGGTTGGTTCAGGTGCTTGGTGGATACACCAAAATATAAGTTATCGGTGTTGTAATAGAGCCCGAATCCGAGGTCAAGAGCAATCTGGCTCTCGCTTTCCTGTGGAATTGAAGGATCCTGACCAGGTTGCTGAATATCCGTTCGGCTTGCATTATCGGGGATATACCAGGTTGCAGAGAAAGCCTGGTTATACAGTCCGAAATCAACTCCGATGCCAAGGGTCCCGGATCCGATTGAAAGCCGGTATGCGTAGGTGGCGGCAAGTGCAAGATTGTTTTCGAAAGCCAGGTTGTCACTCAGAATCGACAATCCAACCCCACTGCTGATCCCGAAAGGTTTCACCGGTGCACTTGCATTGAAAAATGAACTTGAGGGATTGCCTGGGAAACCTACCCATTGCTGCCTGGAAGCACCTGACAGACAAATTTGGTCACTGCTTCCGGCATAGCCCGGGTTTACAGCTCCCAGAGTAAACATATACTGACTGAAAGGAGTATCGTGTTGAGAATACGATACTATGCTCACCAGACTCAAAATAAATATCCCTAAACGTTTGCTCATACATGCCTGAAAACGAGGGTGTTACAATGCTTTTTTGCTCCCTTTGGGAAAAGGTAAAGTAAGTAAAAATATTACTTCCAACCAAGCTTTATTAACAAATTTGTGTTAATAACCATGGGCATTTCAAGACATTTATACCTTTATTTCTAAATAAGGTTACGCAAAGGGAACTAATTCAGCTTTTGAAAAGCATTCAGCCAGCGGTCAGGGATTTCCTGATTGCAGGCTTTCTGGTAATCATCCATGGAGCAGGAGATAAATACATGTCTGGTCTTGGTCTGGCGGATAACAGGAACCTCAAACCACCACCTGTCTGTTTCCAGGCTTTTGTAAAAAATGATGTCATGATCCATGTCGTTGTGACTGACAATGAACTTTTTAAATATATCCGGGGCGGAATGAGGGTGTTCCTCTTTTCTATGAGATGCCCCGTCCATGAAATACCAAATAGATTGTGCTGCCAGTGCGGCTGTTTGTTGCCTCTGATCCGCCTGGGGCAGATAATTGAACAGGCCAAAGCAACGCAGAGATGGACTAAGTCCCGCATACCTGCTGATCTGGCAGATCTCTTCCCCCGTGAATCCATTAGGTGAGGGGTGGGTGCATCCCGGAGCGTCGGACTGCCGTACGGAATTAATATCCAGGCTGACAAAACCTGCATCCCTCAGAATTGGTTCCACTTTTCCAATATCAGACCTTACCTCACCGAGCCTGAGACACTGGTGGAAATTATCCCTGAGGAAATCAACATCCCCCTGGTCAACAAAATAAGTCTGGTGACCGAGGTTTGAATAGGAAAAAAGTAATTCCTTTTTGCGGGACAATATAGGAATCAGATAGGACTCCGGTTTTACATGGTCGTCGATAATCCCCATATCCAGCCTGGAATCAATTGTTGCAAAGCTGAATTTACGGTTAAGTTTTTCATAAGCCAGATAGATTCCGTATGTCAGGTCCTGGCTTCCACCCAGAACAACAACAGTTATCTTTCTTTCAAGCAGATCAAGTATTACATCCCGCAGGGCAAAGTAGGTGTCCTGAACGGAATTGCCGCATTTAAGGTTTCCGAGATCAATGGTCCTGAGCTTTGGATTTACCCGGAACAGCTGATAGAGTTCATTACGTATTAAATCAGGTGCTTCGGCTGAGCCAGTTACCGTTGCATTGCGATCTTCCGGCACACCGATTATGGCCAGATCAAATCTGTCAAGATCCTTTAAGGGCGTATCCGGGGTATTTATATAAATATTTTTGCAAAGGACAGCCTTATCCGATAGATGCAGATTAGCGGGTTTGTCAAGTGCGACCGGATCACAGTAATCTTGAATGTTCATTCAGCTGGGTTGCTAATGCTTATTTTTTCTTTGCTTTTCTGGCCTTCTCAATGATTTCCAGGCAATCCTCATAGCCCAATTCATCCGGTTTTTTACTTTTTGGGATACGGAAATTCTCTTTTTCAAGGGAGATATAAGGTCCCCACTTGCCATTCAGGATCTGCAGACCAGGATTTTCTTCAAATTTCCGGATAATCTTGTTTTTATCTTGCTCTCTCTTAGCATTGATTACTTCGATGGCTCT
>DRHS01000028.1 GCA_011053095.1 Bacteroides sp. | reverse complement strand
ATCTTCCCTGTCTTTAATGACTTGGAAGTCGGATACAATAATTAACCTCTCATCAAGCTGAGATCCGATGCTCCCCTCTGCCATGGTATTATTCAATAAATTAACGAGTGGATTTTTTACCACATTCCGGATATAAATAACCGGAATACTTTGCTGATCTGATAATTCAGCAACCAGGTTCACTTCCCTGATCAATCCTTCAGAATTCTTTTTGTAGTACTCAAACGGTGATGACTCACCCGTAGTGGAAACCTGGAGGTCAACGATCAGCAGGGCGGGATTTTCAGTCTGGTACACTGGGATGGGATCACCTTCGGTTATTTTGGAAGCCCTGTTCATTAAAATCTTCAAATTAATAAACAGAACAAGCATAACCAGTACAAGTATGGCCAGTATGCGAAAAATAATTTTTTTCATAGTTAGGACCTAAACTTCTCGAAGAAACATAACTTCGGGATTTCCGATAATGCCTGATTCAAACTTTACATAAAAATATGGCATATCTCGGATATTATTAGTTAAAGAGGTTCATTTGCTCAGTATTCGGATTATCTGATTCCAGGCCAAGCAATTTCTCCTTTACCCTTACTCCACCCGCATATCCGACCATTTCACCTTTACTTCCGACAATACGATGACAGGGTACAATGATGGATATGGCATTTGCCCCGTTTGCGTTGGCTACTGCACGTATTGCCTTTTCATCTCCAAGTTTTTCTGATAATCCCAGATAGGTTTCGGTTTGACCATAGGGGATCTTCAATAATTCATTCCAGACCGATTTCTGGAAAGCCGTCCCCACCAGAAGCAATGGGATTTCAAATTCCTTTCTGGCACCGCTGAAATATTCATCGAGCTGATTCCTGGCAGTCAGAATGACCGGGGTTTCTTCTTCCTCGAACTGTGCATCCAGGCTCTGGAGAATTTTTCTGTTGATGGATGATCTCATCTTCCTGTATCTCCAATCACAAAGGCAGAGCTTGTCTTCGAATGATCCCAGGATCAGTTCACCGTATGCGGTTTTATAATATTGTATGCAAAGTTTATTCATCCTTAATCCCTATAAATGTAGTCGATTTCAATCTTTCCATCAACCGAATTCCATGGAATTGAAAATTATCATCAGGTCATTCATTTTTTTATGGCGAAGGAAATGCTTAGCTGATGATTTCAAGATAAGTGTACCGGGTTCCCAGAGCATTTTTTACCATTGCTTCATCCGGTGGAACATCCTTGATATTAAAGGCCTTTTCATCCATGCGTGTTGAATAATTATTATATCAAATTTCATAAAAAACTAGCATATACAAATATTTTTTAGAAATTACATTACGAAACAAAACCTTAAACTATGGACAATGTATCAGCAATTGTACTGGCTTCTGCCTTGGCTATCATTATGTTAGGCATGGGATTATCGCTGGTTGCAGACGATTTTAAAAGGATATTAGTATATCCCAAAGCAATATTGGTTGGACTTACTAATCAAATAATCATATTACCGCTTATCGGTTTTTTACTTGCAATAGCATTTCCGATAAAACCCGAAATATCGATCGGGATAATGATCCTTGCTGCTTGTCCCGGGGGACCGACATCCAACCTGATTGCTCACCTTGCAAAGGGAGACACTGCACTTTCCGTAACCCTGACATCCCTAAGCAGTTTTATTACAATACTGACAATACCGTTTATAATTAATTTTGCACTTAAGTATTTTGCAGAGGAGGGAACAATAGTCCGGCTGAATGTTCCTGAAACCATCTTGAGGATATTCCTGATCATTGTTGTACCTGTTACTATAGGGATGATTATCCGAAAGTATAAGGAGGGATTTGCCATTAGAATGGGAAAGCCTGTCAGAACTGCCTCAGGAATTGTCCTCGGATTAATTATCATTGGAATAGTACTCAAGGAAAAAGCAAATTTTGTTTCCTATTTCCAGCAGGCAGGAATCGTTGCTCTCCTGTTAAATGTTTCTACCATGGTAATAGGTTACTATTCTGCAAGACTGTTCCGGATTGTTGACAAAAGAGCTCTTTCCATATCTATAGAATCCGGCATTCAGAACGGAACCCTTGCCATAACCATTGCTGTGGTCTTACTACACAGTACAACTTATGCAATTGCTCCTGCTGTTTACAGCCTGATTATGTTCGGAACCGGGGGTATTTTTATTTACCTGGGACTCCGAAGGGCAAAATCCAGGGGGGAATCTTAGTCGAGTCGTTTAATCGATTTTATTTCAATCGGGGGTGCCAGCATCTGGTTCATGTTGGGGGACTGATGTATTATTTCTACGATGTCCATTCCCCTGATGACTTTGCCAAAGGCTGAAAATCCCTGTTCATCCGGATTCCGGAGTCCCCCGTGATCAAGTGAGGGCTGGTCATTAACGCAGATGAAAAATTCAGATGTCGCCGATCCGGGTTCATTCCTGGCCATGGAGAAGGTCCCATGTTCATGCTTAATCCCCGTTACTTCGGTTGTTTCATGCGTGATACTCTCAAGCATCAGGAGAGTATCGGTATACCATAACCCACCCTGTACAACTTCAATTTTCACCTTGTTTTGGGGTTGATTTTTCATCGTAACCACCCTGTAGAATGTCGCCGGACTGAAAAGATCCATGTCAACATATTTCAGAAAGTTTTCGACCGTAACCGGTGCCTTTTCCGGGTACAATTCCACAACTATATCTCCTTTTGTGCTTGATATGACAACGATAGGGTTCGGGTTTTGGGCACTGAGATGATACATGGCTAATACCATGGTGATGCTGAGAATAGTTTTACGCATAATTTTATTGTTTTGTTCCAATACAAACATAATATGAACCCAGGAAGAAATCCTTCTTCTTCATATCATTCAGGGTCCCGGCCATCATGGATTGCAATTCAAGGCTATTCTTATGGCCTTCATAAGACCCTCCGAATCGTTTTGCCATTGCAATAGTAACCGGATTCAGGCGGGCTTTCCATCCTGAGGCCAGTTGCATATCTCCAATAATTATTTCACCCTTGTCAATGACGTTGGAGAGTAGATTATGGTAAGCTGATTTGAAATCCGGGATGATTGATAATCCCAGGGTGCAAACACCAATATCTGCTACGAGGTTTAACCTATTTCCAAAATCTGTGACATCAGCCCTAATAAGTTCAATATTATTCCAATTATTCTTTGAGATTTTCTTTTCTGCCTGCTCTAACATAGCTTCAGAGAAGTCTACACCAGTGATTTTCCCACTGCTTCCGATCCTATGAAGAATATGTGGAAAATCAAGTCCTGTACCACAGCAAAATACCAGAACAACATCTCCCTCTTTCATTCTGGAGTTACTGAAAGCCTTTTCTTTAAACTTCCCGAAAAAGTGGCTCATGGAGCGGTCATATCCGCTGGCCACCTTGCTGGAATATATTTGTTCGACTGTTGAATTCATTGTTTAAAATATGCTTTTAGAATTTCGAAAATTTGCATGCTTACCTGCCCGGCATTTTCCCTGGTAAAACACATCGGAGGTTTTGTTTTCAGAACGTTGTCGAAGGGGCCATCTGTTCCAATAAGAATGAACTGATCTCGCAATGCATTTTTAATTAGATCCGCCAGTTTGGTATCAGGCTCCCTTTCATTGCTTTTTACAATTTCTATACCTATAAACAAGCCAGATCCCCTTACATCTCCGATACATTGAAAGTCCTTCTGAAGTTCCCTGAATAACGACTGATAATAGTCTCCAACTGTTTTTGCATTTTCCTGAAGTTTTTCTTCTTCAATAACATCGAGTACGGCAGATCCTATGGCGCATGAGACAGGGTTGCCTCCAAAGGAGCTGAAGAATTCAACTCCCCGGCTAAAACGGTCAGCAATCTCTGTGGTTGTAACAACCGCCCCAACCGGATGCCCGTTTCCCATGGGCTTTCCAAGTATCACAATATCCGGTATCACACCATGTTCCTCGAATCCCCAATAAGAATTTCCAAGCCGACCAAAGCCTACCTGCACCTCATCACTGATGCAAACTCCGCCCTGCTTTCTGATTTCGGGGTAGAGGGCTTTCAGATACCCTCTGGCAAGGGGGACCTGTCCCCCGCAACCCACAACCGGTTCACTGATAAATGCCGCTAAGGATTTTTCTGCAGTTTTTACCTGTTCGATGGCCTCAAGCGCATATTGCCTCCCTGCACTTCCATCATTACCGGTATATTTCCCCCTGTATGTGTCAGGAATGGCCGTTTTCAGAATGTAATCCTTCTTACCTTCCCCTCGGGTATTACTAAATTTATAATCGCTGATATCAATTCCGGTCTGTGTTTGCCCATGATATCCATGCTCCATTACCATAATATTATCCAGTCCGGTATATTCCTGAGCCATTCTTATCGCCAGGTCACTTGCTGCGCTACCCGAGTTTACAAAAAATACTTTGTCAAGGGGTTTGGGAAATTTTGATAGCAGTTTTTCCGAGTATTCATTTAATGCATCATACAAATACCGGGTATTCGTGTTTAGTTTCGTCATCTGCCTTTGCCCGGCCTCAACAACCCTGGGATGCGAATGCCCGACATGAGGAATGTTATTGTAGGCATCCAGGAAGGTATTTCCATAGGCATCGTACATGTACTGAAATGCCGATTTCTGCATGTATAATGGACTGCGGTAACTCAGGGAAAGTGCTGTACTGATTGTGGAATGCCTTTGTTCAACCATGGATTCCATTCTGGCAGGTTCCCTGGCTGGAAGGCCAATGGCTGAGCGGAAAACATTCTCGGCTTTTACAGGACAAATTTCTATCCAGCGATGGAGCATTCTCCATGCTCGTTTTACACTTATCTGGGTATATTCATTAGCGGGATTTTCCTTTTTTGAATAGGCAGCGTTGCAAACACAGGTGCAGAGCCTTGCGGCAATTAGATAATATAAAACAGATACTTCAATTTCTTCAATCGGCAGAACCCTGTGGTAGAATTTGAGGATAATGCTAGCCCATTCCAGAGGTTCTTTTTTATCAAAGCTTGCATAAGTGATAGCTATGGCCAATTCATTAATCTGCGGTGAATAGACCAGGTCGCCGAAATCAATAATACCAGAAACTTCACCATCATTCACCAGTACATTCCATTCATTGGCATCATTATGTATTATGGATCTTTTTAAATCCGGCAAGACAGGGAAAACGTTCTCTCTAAACTGTTGCATAAAGTATCGGACCAGGCTTCGATTTTTTGCCTCTGGAATGTACTTAATGAGTTTTTCATTGAAGTGAAGATACTGGATGTCCCATTCCCATTGGCGTGCCTTTATGGTATAGTTGCTTAATGGTTGCAGATCAAGGTCCATAAGCGCGAGGGATCTCCCGAAGGATTGGAATAGATTTTCGGTATGTTCAACTTCCGCCATGAACTCCCCCTCAAGGAAAGTGAGCATTCTGCAGATTTTTTTTTCACCTGCAATTTTGATGCATTTTATATACGATCCATCGGAAAATGAGACCGGAGCGGGAAATTTTAGATTACCGGTTTTTTGAAGCGACTGAAGGATATTGTTCTCGGCTTCTACTAATGCAAGAGTTTCGGGATCATCATTGTAAGTCTTAAAGACATACTTTACACCATCGCCCGTGATGCGATAGTTCTCATTTTCATAGCCAACCAGTTTTTGAATCTCAAGTTCCTGGAATCCGAATTCCTTTCTAATCAGTTGATCGATCATTATTCCCATTTAAAGTCCCACACCGGCTCTTCACCCAGCAAATGCTCAACAAAATAGTTCCACCTCATTTTTATGAAGTATTTTTGGAAATCACCCCTGTAGCCATGCCTTTGACTAGGAAGGATAAGCATATCAAACTGCTTGTCATTCCTGATAAGTGCATCAGCAAGTTTGAAGGTGGCAGAGGGATTAACATTTTCATCGATTCCTCCATGGGTGATGAGCAGTTTTCCCTTGAGGTTTCCAGCCATTGTAATATTTGATTAATAGTTTTTTCATGGTTAAAGGATACTTTGCAAATTCATTTTTTTAAGTAAACGACCTGCCCTGTCTCAGCGCTTTTCTTTGCGGCCTCAAGAATCTCCACCACAATCATATTAATATTCAATGATGACAAATCATCGGGTGCAAGGGTAATTTCATTACGTATGACTGCTGAGAGCTGGGCAAAGGGATCATCATGAGGGGGGGGGTCGTGCTGCAAGGGTTTCGCTATGCTCTTTTTTGGATCTGTCAAGGCGGAAGCGGATATCAGAACTGTTATCACAAATGATATATCCGGTTTTCCCATATACTTCCATATCCTTCCTCGAGACCGGCCAGTTCCAGGAGGCCTGAATAATTCCCTGCATTTCAGGGTATATGACAATAATTGTAGCTTCATCATCAACCTGTGGATATAAATCAGGTTTAAAAGTCTGGGTAACTGCCATGACAGCATCCGGTTTTTTACCCTTATTCAGCCAGGTTATCAGATTGGCACCATAACATCCAAAATCTGTTATAGCTCCTCCACCATTTTTGACAGGATCTGTGAGCCAGTCAAGGAATTCCTGGTTTACACCAATTTCGATGGGACCTCTGTGTCCGTCGTGAACAACTACCTTCCGTAATTCTCCGATTGCATTATTTTCAACCATTTCCCGGGCTTTGTGATTGCTGGCATACCAGCTTGTCTCATAATTGGTAAGTAGATGGATCTGGTGTTTTTCGGCCAGGGCTTTCATCTTTTTTGCATGTTCCAGGCTGACGGCCATAGGTTTTTCCACCATAACATGGATTCCGAGAGGGGCACAGGTTTCAACTACTTCAAGGTGATCATAGATTGATCCAAATGCAGTAACCGCTTCAGGATTTGCCCTGGAAATCATTTCAGCCATTGTATTATAAACGATATCCATTGAATAGCCATGTTGCTCTGAATATCGTTTAGCCAGATTACTATCGCTTTCAACGATCCCTACAATTTCTATGTCTCCCCTGTCAGGGCGGCCCAGAATCTGGTGCACATGTGAGTGTGACAGACCTACAATACCAACCCGCAATGGAGGAGTCTCTGTCTGCGCATATACTACGTACGAACTTGAGAGGATTACCGCAAAGAGTAAAAATGGAATTACCTGTTTCATTATTTATTATTATTGTCCTGGTTCAGATCACCTGAAGGCTTATTTATTGTTGCTAAATCATTTTTGCTTATTTTTAATATTAAGTAAGATTTCCTTGATCTCCTTTAACAGGTCCACCACCTGGTCCTGGTTTGCTGAAGGTTGAGTGGTGGTCACCCTTGAATCACTCCTTAAGAGTTCTCTTTGCTGCAGAACGTTTTCCTTAAATTCTGCAGAATTCATGATACCGATTAATTTCATATCGCTTCCCTGTGGATTGCTTTGTCCCGCGGTCTCAATTTTGAGGATTCTGAGATCCAGGGCGTTCAGCAGTGGATTTTCGATAAATGTGAGGTCCTGAATGTTTTCAAGGGGGATGGTTTTCTCCACCTTGAAAAGCACTCCCTTTTTGAATACCAGGTGCCTGTCTGTCAATTTACATGTCAGATGCTGATAATAACGTCTGGTGAACAGTTGCCCCAGTCCGGCAAACCAGAAAATCAAAAAAGGAATACCGATCAGGGTCACCGTAAGGATCAAGGCAATATAAACAAGAAGGTAGGTTTTAATCTTCGGATTAAATTCTGCGGTTTGAACGATTGTAGTTTCTTTGGTCATAATTGGGGGTTATTGTTCGGATTTAAGTTAGGCAATAATCACATATCCTGTCGCAAATGGATTGAATTTTCAGGTAAGGGCATTTCAAATTTCAGGTCCTTGCCCGTCAAAATTCAATTTTGTAGCTTATGTTGGGAAAAATAAATCCTTCTCCCCGGACCTCAACGGACTGTGTTTCTGAATTATAATAATGGTCGTATATTGATTTCTCCAATAAAAGGTTTTTTATTTGAATTCCCCATACGGAAGCATAGCGGGATTTATTTACCCTGAGTGTGGCTGTGAAATCAATGAAAAAGGTATTGGGGTAACGGCTTTCCCAGGCCATTGAATAGTCATATACAACCTTTTGTTCAATGTCAGATGCACCCTCATCAATAGGATGGGTCCTTTCCCCACCCTGGAATACCATCCTCGCATTTATTCCGAGAATTTTTGTTTTATCCTCCCCCAGATAGAATTCCCTGCCCCCAAGCAGGTTGGTAACAAACCCGTAATCCCAGCGGGTATTATATGTTTTGCCATCACCGCCCGTATAT
>DRHS01000027.1 GCA_011053095.1 Bacteroides sp. | reverse complement strand
TGACTACGCAAGACTCGATTCCGGTGGGTGGCTGGCCCTTTCCGGACAGGATTGGTTACCTGCAGGGAAACTAAGAGGTGTTTCATTACATTTAATATTTGTTCGCCATAAATCCCCACCTCACGGTCTTGCACGGCGCAATCATTATTTACAATTTTTAATGCCGTAATGACATTACTATCAGCGGCATAAAGACAATCACCAGCCTTAATAAGGTCATTGCTTGCTGAGACTTTTGATTCCCACAAAATATCAAGATTATTGCTGTCATTCAGGTGTGATGCTACAATTTCATTTCCGGAGAAATAGAATGTATTCCCGTCAATAACAGGATACTCTCCCGGATATTTCATAAGTCTCTCACCTGTTTTGGAATCATACATAGAGGTCATTCTCACTCTGTGGTGATTGAAGTAAACCTTATCATTTCCACAAGTGAATGCTCCACCTGTTTTATTTAATGCTGCAAGGTGATAGTAAAGCTTCTCGCCTGTCTTCAGATCAAAAGCAGCAGGAACAGTGCGCCCTCCTGCGACAAGTAATCTTTCTCCGCTGATTGTAAAAGTTCCCTGTGGAGCTACATCTGCAAATGCCGGAGAATTATGTGGTTGAAGAATATAGTTACTTCCGGTACCTTCATTTTTCCAGATTATTTCACCAGTATCGGCATCTATGGCATAGATAAAAGTTCCCATCATAGGGAAAATGCTGGCAGCAGTATAGATTATATTATCTTTTATTACAATGCCTCCCCTTGCAGGCCACATTGAGATTATTCGTTTATTCCCAAGGAGTTTATTCCCGGCCGGAGCCAGAGATAATTTCCAGACAGGAGATCCTGTATCTGCGTCCAGGCAATAACAATATCCATCGTCACTGGTAAAATAAATATTGCCATTATTTGCAGCCAATGGCAATCTTACAGGTCCATCAGCATAAAAATGCCATAACTCCCTCCCGGAATTAATATCCAGCGCAATGACTTTATCCTGATCGTTGAAGCCCAGGAATATCTTATTGCCGGCGACAATGGGTTCAAATAATCTGTCAAACTGCATCAGGTTTTGATTCAGAGGATCATCCCATACTGGAATCCTGGGGGAATACTTTACCCGCCATTGAAGAAATAAACTATCTGCCAGTTGCTCAGGGGTTGCATCGGACCGTCCATGGTCATATCTCCACATCGGCCAGTCATAAAATTGTGTTTCTGCCTGTAGAACAAACAGGTTCAGAATAATAATGAGAAATAGTCTCATAAATAAAAGGGATCAGTTGAAAATATACTGTAAAATCAAATATAGTAATAGTAAGGCAAAATATATATGACATCTACAGCGAATCATTGCGACTACCTGATATGAAGTTTCGAGACGGGGAATTTAGCCCCGGATCTCATGATTTTAATAAGAAGTATATTTAGATTTTAAAATGCCATAAATACCTATGAAATTCCTGACTGCAACACGGCGTAATTTCATCTTCTATCCTCTATTTGTCTTAATTATAATTTGCCTGTTGTTTACTATTGTTCTACTATCGACCGGTAACATTTCGCGGGCAGGATTACCCTTTGTATTCAGCTTTGTATTTGCGGCACTCTCTGTAAGGGGAAACAAACGCTGGAGGGGGAGCGCATTTACTTTCTGGGTTTTTGCCTTTTTGGCCGCTGCCATGTATTTCCCATGGTTGTTTACAAACTGGGTTGGCTTTAATACGAAACACCTTGTACTACCCTTAATCATGCTGATCATGTTCGGCATGGGAACCAAACTCAGTATTTCAGATTTCATTAAGGAGTCCAGTTTAAAAACATTCAAAATTTAGAGTTGCTGAGAATCGCATATTTGGAGATCCATTTGACAATTCCCGAAAAAACTCAAATATTCGAGTTATAAAATTTAAAAAAAAGTTTCGAGCGAAAATTTTACCAAAAATATTG
>DRHS01000026.1 GCA_011053095.1 Bacteroides sp. | reverse complement strand
CTTCACTCCCATAAAGAATGTAAAGTACTCGATCGAGAATTACAGGGTTGAGCAGAAGACTGACTATGAGAAACTCGTTCTGGAGATTGCAACCGATGGATCAATTCATCCCAAGGAAGCCCTAAAAGAGGCGGCCAAGATACTGATCTATCATTTCATGCTTTTCTCTGATGAGAAGATTACCCTGAATTCAGATGAGAAATTTGCAAATGAAGAATTTGATGAAGAGATCCTTCATATGCGTCAGCTACTGAAAACCAAACTGGTTGACCTGGATCTTTCAGTCCGTGCCCTGAATTGTCTGAAGGCTGCAGAGGTTGAGAGCCTGGGCGATTTGGTAAAATTCAACAAAAATGACCTTCTGAAATTCAGAAATTTTGGGAAGAAATCTCTGACCGAACTCGATGAGCTGCTGGTAAGTATGAATCTCAATTTCGGGATGGATATCAGCAAGTACAAATTAGACAAGGATTAGTGCGATGAGACACAGGAAGAAATTTAATCATTTAAGCAGGCAGGCACCCCACAGAAAGGCAATGCTTGCTAATATGGCATCCTCACTTATTATTCATAAGCGGATTACTACAACAACTGCCAAGGCCAAAGCACTCAGGATGTTTGTAGAACCCGTTATCACCCGTTCAAAGGAGGATTCAACACATTCGAGAAGAATGGTGTTTAAGCAGTTGAGGGATAAGAACGCAGTTACAGAACTTTTTAGAGATGTTTCTGCCAAAGTAGGAGATCGTCCCGGTGGATATACCCGGATTATCAAGATAGGGAATCGTTTGGGAGATAATGCTGATATGTGCATTATTGAACTCGTTGATTATAATGAGATTATGATTGCCGAAAAGGCAACAGCCAAGCCCAAAACTTCAAGGAGAAGAAGAGGAGGCAGTAAGAAGACTACTGACCTGCCAGAGGGAGCAGCCATTGCTGAAGTTGCCGATGAGGTTGCCGATGTAGCCGAAGTGGTGGAAGAGACGGAAACCACAACCGAGACTGAAGCCGAAGTAGCAGAGGTAGTGGAAGAGACGGAAACCGCAACCAAGACTGAAGACGAAGTTGCCAAACCAGAGATGGAAACTCCTGAAGTAGAGGAAGTAAAAGCGGAAGAAAAGGAGCCTGAGGCAAAAGCCGAAGATGAATCCCCTGAAGAAGAAGAGAAAAAGGAAGAATAATACTACATAACTTCATATGAAATAAATGAGGGATAGAGGTTATAGATAGACTTTATCCCTCAAATATTAATTAAGATGCCACAAATCATTAGCGTTCAAGCAAGAGAAGTCCTCGATTCAAGAGGCAATCCCACAGTAGAAGTGGAAGTTTATACCGAAAGCGGAATAGTAGGCAAGGCAATTGTCCCTTCCGGTGCCTCAACCGGAGTTCACGAAGCAGTTGAACTGCGAGACGGTGATAAGGGCCGTTATCTGGGCAAAGGTGTTTTAAAAGCTGTAGAAAATGTGAACAAGGTATTAAATGAGGAAATCTCCGGTATGTTTGTCACAGACCAGAACCTTATAGATGCCAGGATGATAGAGGTTGACGGATCTGAGAATAAGCGCAACCTGGGGGCAAATGCAATACTTGGTGTATCCCTTGCATGTGCGAAAGCAGCAGCTCAGCACACAGGACAGGCCCTGTTTCGCTACATTGGCGGGGTAAATGCAAATACCCTTCCAATCCCAATGATGAATATACTGAACGGTGGACAGCATGCTGACAACAAAATCGATATCCAGGAATTCATGATCATGCCTGTTGGAGCTACAAGCTTTTCCGAGGCTCTTCGCTGGGGTGTAGAAGTATTCCATAATCTGAAGTCCGTGCTTAAGAGCAGAGGACAGTCGACCAATGTTGGTGATGAAGGTGGATTTGCACCGAACCTGGGATCAAATGAGGAAGCCATTGAAGTAGTTATCGAGGCAATTGAGAAAGCCGGGTACAAAGCAGGAAGTGATATCTATATTGCTCTTGATGCAGCAGCTTCAGAATTTTACAACAAAGAAAAAGGGGTTTATGAGTTTGAATCCACTGGACAAACATTAACATCCTCTGAACTTGTTAGTTATTGGAAAGATTGGAGCGAAAAGTATCCGGTCATTTCTATTGAAGATGGACATGATGAGGATGACTGGGCTGGATGGAAAGAATTGAATGCAGCTATCGGTGACAAGGTACAGCTTGTAGGTGATGATCTTTTTGTGACCAATGTAAAGAGGCTTCAGAGAGGAATTGATGAAAAATCAGCAAATTCCATCCTGATAAAAGTTAACCAGATCGGAACGCTTACAGAGACCATTAATTCAGTTCAGCTTGCTACTCAGCATTCTATGACCTCTATAATTTCACATCGGTCTGGTGAGACGGAAGATACAATGATCGCTGACCTGGCAGTTGCTCTTAATACAGGACTTATTAAGACCGGTTCTGCCTCACGTTCCGACAGGATAGCAAAATACAACCAGCTTCTTCGTATAGAAGAAATGTTGGGCAGCTCTGCAAGATACCCTGGTAAGGACTTTAAGTTTCTGAAATAAGTCTTGCAACAATTACATGAAAAAGGGCCATGACCGTAAGGACTTGGCCCTTTTTGTATTATCTTAAGGGCGTAATCATACCACATAATTCAAAGTACTAAAAATGCTCAAAGAAAAACTAAGGAAAAAAATTGATGAACATCGTCCAAGAACCCAGGAACTTCTTAAAAACCATGGGAATAAAGTGATAGATGAAGTAACCATTGCTCAAGCCATAGGAGGTATGAGAGGAGTTAAATGTCTAGTTACTGATATATCTTATCTGGACCCCAATGAAGGAATCCGGTACCGTGGATATACCCTTCCTGAAGTTTTTGAAAAACTGCCAAAGCCAGAGGGTTCCGAGATGCCATTTGTGGAAGGATTGTTCTACCTTTTGCTAACAGGTGATATTCCCGGTGAGGATGAAATCGAAGAGGTTGTCGTTGAGTTCAAAAAGCGAAGAGTTCTTCCAGATTATGTATATGATGTGATAGATTCCTTTCCATCCACTGCCCATCCTATGGCAATCTTTTCCTCTGCCATCATGAGCCTCAGCCAGGAATCTGAATTTAACAGGCAATATCATAAAGGGATTTCCAAGATGGATTACTGGGAGTCTACCTATGAGGATGTCATTAATCTCTTACCCAAACTACCTCCCATGGCAGCATACATATATGCTAAACTATACAAGGAATGTGTAAAACCAGAACCGAATCCGGATCTCGATTTTGGAGGCAATTTTGCTCACATGATGGGAGTTGATAAACCCTATGATGATGTTTCCAGGATGTACTTTATTATACATGCTGATCATGAAAGCGGCAATGTTTCAGCTCACACAGGACATCTGGTAGCAAGTTCCCTATCTGATTTTTACCTTACTACATCAGCCATGCTGAATGGTCTCGCCGGTCCCCTTCATGGACTTGCAAATCAAGAGGTACTCAGGTGGTTGCAGGATGCAAGAAAACAGATGGAAGGGAAGGTACCCAATGAGGAAGAAATGAAAAAATTTGTTTGGGATACACTTGACTCGGGACAGGTAATCCCTGGTTTCGGACATGCAGTTCTCCGGAAAACAGATCCTAGATATATGATTCAGCGCGAATTTGCACTCAAACATCTGAAGGAGGATGAACTTTTTCAATATGTTGATTTGCTTTATAAGGTTGTACCTCCAATTCTTAAGGAACAGGGCAAAGCCAAGAACCCCTGGCCAAATGTTGATTCACACAGTGGAATTATCCAATGGCATTACGGGATCACAAACTATGATTTTTATACTGTGCTTTTCGGAATAGGACGAGCTCTTGGGGTGGCAGCAAATATAATTTGGGACCGTGCACTTTTGTACCCCCTGGAAAGACCTAAATCCCTTACTACAGATATGCTTGAGGACCTGGCATCAAAGTCCTGAGGACAGGTTCGGGTATATTGGTAAAGAGGGTTTATATGTTAATTTTAACTCCCTGTATGCAAAGCATCAGGAATATACCATTTGCCCTTTTCCTGGTTCTTCTGGGACTACAGTATTCTGGGCCGATTAAATCACAGTCTCCCGGTCTGCAAGGCCAGTTATTCTCAAATACTTCCGGTTTAAGCCAGTCAGCCGTCACCTCTATAATGCAGGACAGCCTTGGATTCCTATGGATAGGAACCAGGGAAGGATTGAATAAGTATGATGGCTATTCTTTTGAGCAATTTCGATATCACCCGGATACAGTGTCTCTTTCCAGCAATGCGATTCGTTGCATTGCAGAAGGCAGAGATGGTGTTGTATGGGTTGGTACCGATTACGGGCTGAACAAACTGGACAGGCTCCGGGGTCATCTGTGGACTCAATACCTTACCGATCAGGCTGACTCCTCTTATGGAAGAGTTATCAATTCCATTCGGATTGATAAAGAGGGCAGTGTTTGGCTCAGAACCGAGAACAACCTTGTCCGTCTTAATCCCGAAACCGAGGAATTCACATCCTATAAATTGTACCAGGATGACTCCAATCTTCCTGAAAAAGATAAATCCTTCTCAATAGTTATTGATCCCGTGGGACTTATATGGATGGGTACAAAAGATGGATTGCAGGTTCTTGATCCGGAAACCGGTGATATTCAGATATATAGCGGTATGTCAGGCAAAGGATTAAAAAGCAATAAAATTCCAATGATTTTTCAGGATAAGGATGAGAGAATATGGTGTGGTACTGCAGATGGATTATATTTATTCTTCCGGAAAACAGGATCGTTTCTCAATGCAAAAGAAATCATGCCTGAACTGGGAAGCCTTAATGTAATATCGATTGGACAAACCAGAAAAGGAGAATTGTTAATCGGTACGAATCAATCTCTTATCAAAGTACTTCCGGATCTAAAAACTACCACAAAGTTAAGTGGATTCAACAGGCCGGATGTTTATACAAGGTTTACAGCCATAAGTGCTATATACGAGGACAGGTCTGAAATCCTGTGGCTGGGTACCAATTCAGGATTGGTAAAAATTGACCAGAAGGATAAAAAATTCGGTCTAATCAGGAATGAGATGGTTTCAAGTATTTTCCTTGATATGAACGGAGATCTTTGGATTGGGACCGATGGCATGGGACTAAATCTTTTGCGGGACGGATCAGGACCGGCTGTCAAATACAATACACATGCTCGGGTAATGTCCAAAAGGTTGACGGATGATATTATTCACTCCATCCACCGTGACAGGAAAGGGAACCTGTGGATTGGAACAGGAAATGGTGTTAGTGTTATGCAGACTGGAACCAACCGGTTCCGATCCTTTTGCTCAGGAGAGGCCAAAGTTCTTTGCTCCCTGTTCGACAGGCAACACATTTACGATATTTTTGAAGATTCAAAGGGGTTTATATGGTTTGCTGCTTCAAACGGGATACACAGGTTTGATCCGGAAGACAGAAGTATTCTTAGTATCAGGCGGATTCATTACGGTTCAGAAGTACTGGAAGTAAAAGATGTATACTGTGTGATCGAAGATCCGGAAGGCAGGATTTGGATTGGGTCATCTGTAGGATTGATAAGACATGATCCGGCAACAGATAAATATGATGTTTACCAGGCTGGAATATTAACCAGTTCTTCGAGTATAAATAGTAATACAGTCTTTTCTCTTCATGTGAATAATGATGGCGAATTATGGATTGGAACCGCCTCGGGACTTAATAAATACAAATACGAGTCCGGCAGTTTTGAGTTTTTTAATGATCCTGTTGAGCTTTCTGAAATGAGGATCTACGGGATACAGGAAGACTCAGAAGGAAATCTCTGGCTAAGTTCTGAACGAGGCCTGGCAACGTACCACCCGGAATTGGAGACTTTCATCCAGTTTGGTCCGGTGGACGGACTACAGAATAATGAATTTATTCAGGGATCAAGCTATAAACATACTGATGGAAGAATGTTTTTTGGAGGAGTCGACGGATTAAATATATTTCACCCTGACTCCATCCCTTACAATCAATATATGCCGCAATTGGCATTCACCCAATTTGTCAGATTCAGGGAACAGGGAGGAATGTCAAAACCAATAGCACTTGACCGGGTTTCAACTGTAATTGTACCCAGGGGAGTTGAAATCGTAACCCTGCGTTTTGCTGCACTTGAATTCACAGCTCCCGAAAAGAACAGGTTTATGTATAAAATGGTAAGGAAAGGGCAGGATGGTCTATGGATACATAACGGAGAACAGAATTATGTAACGTTTTACCGGTTGAGTCCCGGAAAGTATACTCTGAGTGTACGAGGCTCAAACAATGATTTACTTTACTCTGCTGAGGAGACACAATTGGAAATCATCATTCCTTTTGCATTCTGGAACAAGACTATTATCTTATTGATTTACATAGTCATTACAGGCCTTGTTCTAATTGCGATCATACAACTACGCACAAGGAGCCTAAGGAAAAGCAACCGAATCCTCAGGAAGAAGGAGATATCTGCGATGGAAATTGAAAGGCAGCGACATGATCTTGCACGTAAAAATAAGAACATCACTGATAGTATAAACTATGCTCAAAGGATACAACATGCCCTGTTGCCTACCAATGAAAGTTTCAGTAACCTCCTTCCTGAATCCTTTGTGCTTTTCAAACCTAAAGATATAGTTAGTGGTGACTTTTATTGGATCAACCAGCATGGCAATAAAGTTTATGTTGCGGCTGTCGATTGTACCGGACACGGTGTGCCGGGTGCTTTTGTGTCTATTATTGGGTTTGAACTGTTCAGAAAGATTACAACAAGTGAACAGGGAAGCAATCCTGCCATGATCCTTGATACACTGAATGAAAATTTCACAGATATTTTTTCAGATGGAGAACAGGTTTATCTGAACGATGGAATGGACCTGTCCCTCTGCATAATAGATCGCAAAGAGAGGTCACTGGATTATTCGGGAGCCTTTAGTCCCCTCTACCTTGTTCGCAATGAGACCATTATTGAAGTCAAGGCAGATCGTTTTTCTGTTGGTGCTGATGTTCATTTTTCTGCTGAAAGAAAGCTATTTAAAAGCCATAAGATTTTCCTGCAAAAAAACGATATCATCTATTTGTTCTCCGATGGTTATGCAGACCAGTTCGGGGGACCAGAAGGCAAGAAATTCAAGTACCGGCGGTTTCGCCATCTGTTATTGACAATTCACAAACTTCCTATGAAAAAACAGCAGTCAATACTTGACGCAAGCATTGAGGAATGGATGGGGGAAACAGAGCAGGTAGATGATATTCTGGTAATAGGGATCAGGCCGTAGTTGACCTGGACAGCAGGTTTCTCATCTTCTCAACGAGTATATTCACCTGGAATGGCTTGCTGATATAATCGTCCATGCCAACAGCCAGGCAGGCTTCCCGATCCCCTGACATTGCATTGGCCGTTATGGCAATAATAGGTGTGAATGAGTTGGTACTTGCCTCGATCTCACGGATCTTCTTGGTTGCAAGGAATCCGTCCATAACCGGCATTTGAATGTCCATCAGTATGAGATCATAGTTAGAGATACCGAATTTATCAAGAGCCTCTTTACCATTGTTTGCTATATCGATATTTTTTACCAGTTTCTCCAGACTGAGTGTTACAATTTTTTGATTAATCATATTGTCTTCCACAAGCAGTATATGAGCCTGGTCCAGATCAACTTTATCCGAAATCAAGTCTTTTTTGTCTACCTGGAAGGTAGCTGACTTCCTGATCCTTATTTCACTTTTCCGGAATTCCAACATAAAAACAAACTCTGTCTGCTCATCGCCCATTTCAGAAACAATCTCACCTCCCAGCATTTCAGTAAATTTCTGAGGTATTGTCAGATCCAATTGATCAAGCTGCAAAGGCATCGTGCATTTTCCATCGGTAGCATGACAGGCTGCTACATGGAATTTAAATTGAATCTTATCCTCTGTCTCCCTGTTATTGAAAATATTGATCTGTATTTTCAGGGTGCTGTTAGATTGTGAATGTTTCAGTATGTTTTCCACCAGGTTAAGGAACAATTGTTTGATACGTATCGGGTCACCCTGTACCTGGTTATTGATAGTCGGGTCATTCTGCATTTCAATTTCAACGCCAGCATACTCTGAGGGAGGAAACAAATGCAGAATGTTCGCAATGGCAGAGGCAAGGTCAAATGGAATATTGGATTCCTTAACACTCTGAATATCAACATTTGATACTTTAACGATATTGTTTACTGCCTCAACCAGATTGTTTGTAGATGCCAGGATGGTATCTATCAGATCTTTCTGCTCCTGGTCCAGTTTAGTCTTACTTACAAGATTACTGACCAGGGTGATATTGTTGAGAGAAGTTCTTAACTGGTGAGACAATTTGGTAATGAACTCATCCCTTGACCGGGTTTCAAAAGTAGCCACCTCAAGGGCCCTGTCCAGTTTCATCACATTATTAATCCTTAGATATTCAAATGTGTAGATCAGAAGATAAATTCCAAAATAAACAAAGACGTATCGAAAGCTGAAAGTCTCCTCGTATTCAACAAGCATAAAATTGAAATTACCGAAAAGAAGAATTGCTGTGAGAATCAGTAATACCATAGATGCTAAACTCCCGCGCTTCAGGCCTAGCATAATAAGAGAAATGGCCGGAAATGTAAGGGCCCAGAGATGGCCAGTTGCGCCGGTTCCTCCCGTAATGATGAGTGAAAGCAGCAATACAGACATGAGCATCAGAAGAAAAATAGCAGAATTCTGGATACTATTTGTCCTTACCAGATAGATCATATTCAAAATGGTAAGTATGGCAGTGATTGTGAGGAGCCAGAATACCAGCATTTCTCTGTTAGTCAGGGCTATAATGGCAAATAGAAGGAAGAAAATGATTCCCAGACTACTGAAGATATTATTAATTAAAATCCGGGTATGAATGAGGGGGTCTGTTTTTTCGTCCAATCCGAAAGAGAAAAATTTGATTATTTTCTCTTGTGTAATCATCAATTACTGGCCTATTATTGTGTAAATTTGCAGGTGTCTGGAAGACAGATTTATTTATAAATATACGTAAAAAAACAATCTTACCTAAAGCTGCATGTATTACTGCCGTTTTGCATAATACACTGACAATTGGTACGTTGTTTGTGTGTAGATTGTAAGAGAACATTGAAAGTTTATAAAATGAATGAGTTAAGACAGGATATCAGATTATTGGCAGGTTGTTTCATATTGATGTCTTTTGGAGGATTATCATTGCTGGCACAGTCCGATTCAGCAAATATGATTGAGTATACCCCGGAGTTTAAATTCCGGGAAGGAATCTTTTTAAATCATGAACAGGTAAGAACCAACAAGCCTGTACCTAAATCCCGTATTATAACCCCTGTAGATTTCGACGACAGAGATTTCTATTTAAAGGTTCTTGAAAATAAGAAATTACTTTTTTATGATCACATTGGCATGAAAGAGGAAGTCAAATCTGATCAGGTATGGGGGTTCAGCCGAAACGGAACATTATATGTAGGTCTCGATGAGAAATATCACCGGATAACAATAGTCGGGAGTATCTGCCACTTCGTGGCAACGATAACAACCTATGATACAAGGTATAACGATCCGTATTATTATAACCCCAACGATTATTACTACAGATATGGTGGATATCCTCAGAATACCCAGTCTTCGGAGATGAGGCAGTACATCCTGGATTTTTATGACGGGAAGATATACGAATATGAAGTTGCGGGACTTGAAGTTCTATTTATGCGTGATCCGGAATTGCATGACGAATATACAGCACTGAAAAAGAAGAAAAAAAGGCAGCAAAAATTTGTCTACCTTAGAAAATTCAATCAGCGAAATCCTTTGTATATTCCTAAATATTAAAACCATACACTATCATGAAAAGAATTACTCTGATTTTCACCCTGGTACTTACTTGCATTGTTCTGTATTCTCAAGATGTTCCAACACCTTCTGACCTTGACCATTTTCTGGAGACCAAAACTCTGGTAGTCAAAGACAATAATCCCTTAAACACTTTTGATAGTGAGATTCAGAAAGTAATGGAACAGGAATGGGATATCACTGAATGGGAAATGATACCATATGATGAATTTGAGGAGAAAAGGACAGATGCTGGCTATTCCTTTCTTTTCCTGACAACTGTGACATTTGAAAAGGACAAACTGGAAGCCAAATATAAATTTCTGAACGTTTCACTGGGTGGCGATTATCCAAACCTGAATCTGATGCCTGACCTGGTTTCAGTGCCGGTTGCATATGCCTCTGTTGAGGATGAATCCTATAATTATAAACTTGGAATTCTTGTCCGTTTCATACAGAATCATTTGAGGAATATTCTTGAGAATCCGGAAATTATTTCTGCAAATGTATTCAAGCACTACAATGATAATATGAAGGGTGTCAAGACAAAGACCCTATACTTGCTGCCTGAGGAAATGGCAAAGGATGTAAACTCTTCAGCCCGAATACAGAAGATCTATCCACATCCATTTAAACTTGTTGAGAAGGATGAGATCCGGGAGGCAATCACCAACCACACTGAAGATGTTGTTTTCCTTCATAAAGTGGGTCCGGAAGGAACCCGGCTTAATGCCCGGTGTTATAAGATACTGATCGGTGCCAGCGATGCAAGTTTCTATTATTTTAATTATCACATGATCAATGATAAAAAGCCGGATGGTTTCCTTTCCAAAGATCTTAAAAAAATAAGCAAATAGACTCCATTCGCCTGTGAAGAAAGTTGGCATACCCAAAGGAACCCGTGATTATTCCCATGCGGCAATGGCACGCAGAAAGTATATTTTTGATACTATAGAAGATATCTTTCGCGTTTTCGGATACCAGCCAATTGAGACTCCGGCCATGGAGAGTCTTGATACCCTTCTGGGGAAGTATGGAGAGGAAGGGGACAAACTCTTGTTTAAGATTCTTAATTCAGGAAATTTCCTCGGGGGAATTGGGGAAGAAGACCTAATAGAAGCTGATCCTGCCGGGCTTTCCATGCAAATATCTGAAAAGGGACTTCGATATGATCTTACTGTGCCATTTGCCAGGTTTGTTGTACAGCACAGGAACGAGATAACCTTCCCATTCAAGCGCTATCAAATCCAGCCTGTCTGGAGGGCTGACAGACCTCAAAAGGGCAGATACAGGGAGTTTTATCAGTGTGATGTAGATATAATTGGCAGCAGGTCCCTTCTGAATGAACTGGAGCTGATCGAAATTATTGACAGGGTGTTTGTTAAGTTTGGGATCAGGGTCAGGATAAAAATAAACAACCGGAAAATTCTGGCAGGTATCACTGATATTCTGGGCGAGCGCAGCAGGCTTACTGAGATCACAACAGCTCTTGACAAACTTGATAAAATAGGGATTGAGGGCGTGAACAGAGAACTTGCCGAACGTGGTATACCGGAATCTTCCGTTGAGCGATTGCAGCCAATCATTAACCTTAGCGGATCAATCCATGAGAAACTGGAGCAGTTATCGAAAATTCTATCCGGGTCAGAAGCAGGTGTAAGGGGAGTGAAGGAGATGAGCAGCCTGTTCAGTTATATGAGCTCGTTGAAACTAAAGTCTGAGATTGAACTTGATTTGACGCTTGCCCGGGGACTGAATTATTATACCGGTGCCATTATTGAAGTTCTGGCTGAAGATATTAGGATAGGAAGTGTTTGCGGAGGAGGACGGTATGATGACCTGACCGGGGTATTCGGTATGCCGGATGTTTCAGGCGTTGGTGTTTCATTCGGGGCAGACAGGATATACGATGTGCTCGACCAGTTGGATCTTTACCCCGAAGAGGTAAGAACCGGCACTCAGCTTTTATTCGTGAATTTCGGCGAATCTGAGGAAAAATATATACTCAGTATCCTCCCAAAGTTCAGAGATGCAGGTATCTCTTCAGAAATTTATCCTGACCATGCAAAACTCAAGAAGCAAATGACCTATGCAAACCAAAAGGGTATCGCTTTCGTTGCCCTGGTGGGCGAAAATGAGATCTCCAAGGAAATTCTTACCCTGAAAGATATGGAATCAGGTGATCAGAAACAATTGTTGGCAGAGGAAGCCATTGATTTCATTCTTGCAAGGCATAATACATAAATTATCGACTTAAACGCCATGCAATACCATGCTATTTCACCGGATGAGCTTGGGTTTTCCAGGGTCCGGCAAATAATTGAGGAAGGATTTCATCTCAAATTGTCTGATAAATCTTCAGCCCTAGTTAGCAAATGCAGAGATTACCTTGACAAAAAGCTTGAAAATACACAGGAGCCCCTTTATGGGATAAATACAGGCATCGGGTCACTATATGACCGTTTGATCAGCAAAGAAGACCTTGGAATCCTTCAGGAGAACCTTGTATTATCACATGCCTGTGGACAGGGAGAGGAGATACCCCAGGAAATTACCAGGCTGATGCTGTTTCTGAAGATTCAGTCACTTGCCTACGGAAACTCAGGCATTCAGTTATCTACAATCCAGCGACTTCTAGATTTCTACAATAGTGGGATCACTCCGGTGATATACCGCTACGGATCACTCGGGGCATCAGGTGATCTCGCCCCTCTGGCGCATTTGAGTCTTCCTCTGCTTGGGGAAGGAGAAGTATATTTTGAAGGTAAAATACAATCCTCAAAGGTTGTATTAAAAAAGCTTGGATGGGAACCAGTTACCCTGGCATCCAAGGAGGGTCTCGCACTTCTGAACGGAACTCAATTCATGAGTGCCTATGGAGTTTTTAGTTGCCTTCGTGTTTTTAAGCTTTCCCAGTTAGCTGATATTATTGCTGCCATATCCCTGGATGCTTTCGACGGTAGGATAGAGCCATTTCATCCACTGGTCCAGGAGATCAGGCCCTACCAGGGACAGATAAAAACTGCACGGCGAATTCGTTACCTGCTGAAAGACAGTGAATTGATCAACCGGCCGAAAAAACATGTCCAGGATCCGTATTCCTTTAGATGCATTCCCCAGGTACATGGTGCCTCAAAGGATTCGATCAATTATGTCGCCTACGTTTTTAAGAACGAGATTAATTCGGTAACCGATAATCCTACAATATTCCCGGATGAAGATTTGATCATCTCAGCCGGAAATTTTCATGGACAGCCGCTGGCACTGGCACATGATAACCTCTGTATTGCCATGTCAGAACTGGGAAATATTTCGGAACGGCGTACCTACCAGCTTCTTGGAGGCCACAGGGAACTACCACCATTCCTGGTAGCAAAGCCCGGATTGAATTCGGGATTTATGATTCCACAGTATACAGCCGCATCCATGGTAAGCCATAACAAGCAGTTATCCACACCATCTTCGGTTGATTCGATCGAGTCCAGCCAGGGACAGGAAGACCATGTCAGCATGGGTGCAAATGCTGCAACCAAAGGCTACCAGGTAATGCTGAATCTTGAAAGGATTCTTGCAATTGAACTCTTCACTGCCGCACAGGCACTTGATTTCAGAAGACCTGTAAAATCATCTCCCTACCTGGAGGATTTCATACGTAAATACAGGGAGAGGGTAAAATTTGTTGAGAGTGACCGGGTTCTCTATCCGGACATAAACGAAACGGTCAGCTTTCTTCAGGATATTGAACTGAATCTCCCCGAAGAATAGTCCAGACAAGGTATCCCAGTAATGCAGTCAGAAGTCCCCCGATTGACTCTACGGGCCTGTAAATCAGTCCATAAATCATAATCCAGGTACTGACTAGTAAAAACAGGATTGGCAGAAGTGGATATGGCCTTACGCGGTAGGAGGAGATGACAACATCTCTGTTGCGCCTTCTCTGGATCATCATCCCCAGAACCGTCAACATTGTCATCAGGTTAAGGGAAAACCCTATGTATGTGATCATTTGCTCAAACGAAGAGCTGAGTAGATAAATAATTGCAATTATGGCCTGAATATATATTGCCCTGGCCGGTGTGTCATTCTTTGAGATATGAGAAAACCAGCGGATACGGGGATAATCCTCACCCATAACCTGGGTGACGCGGGGTCCGGTTATGATAAGCGAACTGACTGTAGAAAACAGTAAGAAAGCGAAAAGCAGTCCCATTAAAGTCCCCGCATCCGCACCAAATATTCTCTGTCCGTAAAGAAATCCGATCTCAATCTTTCCATACATCATTTCAATGGGTATGAGCTTGAGAAATACCCATGTAATTCCAAGGTACATAAGGGTTACAAGCAAGGTTCCATAAATCAGGCTCAGTGGGACATTTTTTGAAGGATTCGAAACCTCACTGGAAATGTAAGCAGCAGCATTCCAGCCGGAATAGGCAAAACTTACAAAAAACAGGGCAATTGCGAAATGTGGACTCAGAAGTTCCTTGAGGGAATCGGCGTTAGGGGCAAATTCAATTGAGGATTGAGCTGTACTTCTCCACCCAATAATAATAAATATCACCAGGACAAGAATCTTTAAACTTGTCATTATATTCTGGAATCCAGCACCGGCCTTCTTAAACCTGGCATGTAAAACTGTAAGAGCAAGGATGACCAGAATCGCAATAATTATTTTCAGGTCAAGAAAAAAAAGACTGTATTCAATATCCAGGGCTGCGGTACAATATGCGCCGAGGGCCATTGCAGCCGCGGCAGTAGGGGCTGCAAAGCCAACAATAAATGAGATCCATCCTGACACAAATCCAATAGAGGGATGATAGATCTTGGTGAGAAAATGATATTCCCCTCCAGACCGCGGCATCTGGGATCCCAGTTCCGCATAACACATAGCACCTATAAGAGCGGTAATCCCGCCTATCAGCCAGAGTACAAGAAGTGTAAAGCCGGTATTCAATTCCATCACCTGGAAACCCAGGCTGGTAAAAATACCAGTGCCAATCATGTTTGCTATGACAATGGAGATTGCAGAATATAGTCCGTACCGGGTTTTCAAAGGGACTATTTATCGGGGATGGGGTTCTCGGGATGGATCATTGGAACAAACCTGACAGGGATAATATCCTTCTGCTTTATTCCTTTCTGGTTTTTTGTGATCAGGATTAGTTCCTGGAAATGACTGCCAACGGGAAGGACCATTCTTCCTCCTACTGCGAGCTGTTCAACCAGTTCCTGAGGTATTGTCTCGGGGGCTGCCGTTATGATGATCCTGTCAAAAGGGGCATTATCCGGCCACCCCTTGTATCCATCTCCCCATTTAACGACCACATTCTTATAGCCAAGTTCATCCAGCAGATTTCCTGATTCCCTGGCAAGCACTTCCACTACTTCAATAGAATAGCAGGTGTCAACAAGCTGAGCGAGGATTGCGGCCTGATAACCCGATCCGGTACCTATTTCCAGTACTTTCTCCGACCCTGACAGGTCCAGATATTCTGTCATCAGTGCAACTATGTAAGGCTGGGAGATGGTTTGTCCCGATCCAATCGGCAGGGGATGGTCCCTGTAGGCTTGTTCCTTCAAATGTCCGGGTATGAAGAGATGCCTGGGTGTTTGTTTCATTACACGTATGAGGTCATCATCGCTGATCCCCCTGGAAACAATCTGTGTTTCAACCATGTTTTCAGCCTTGCTGATCCACCAGGCTTCCTGTCTGGACTCGTTTCCGCTCATTTCATTTTTCCGTGTTGTTCCGGAACAATTCAGGAACAGAACGCAAATGATGCTCAGGTAATAAAAGGTTTTTAACATCAACCACTATATTCTTTCGGGCTCAGGTAAAATTACAACGAAATTCTGAATGGTTCAAATGGAATTAGTTCATTGCCTGGCCTTTGCTCCTGCCCTGGCCGCCACTACCTGAATTGCCCCGCTCCTGGCGCAGACGTTTCAGCATGTATTCACGGAACTTGACTTCCGTAATGTAAAAATTCATTATTTTGGTCGCCGGCAATATTGTCTTGAGTTCCTTGTGAAACTCAACATCCAGTACCAATTCTTTCTGTCTCGTTTCAATAAGCTGATCAATTACTACTTCGGCTTCTTCTTCCGTAAGCTTCTTTCCATCATCAGAGTTATTCCTGTGTCTCATCGAGCGATTTCTTCTCAATACATCCTTTTGATCATTAAATTTATTGTAAACGGGCCAGAATTTTTCAGCTTCTTCCGGAGTCAGTTCAAGGTTTTCTGTAAAATATGCGATTTTCATGTTTTTGTACTGTTCCATTCTTTTCTGGCGATCACCTGAGTTCTGAGCCACAAGAGACATACTTATTGCCAGAAGTAAGCTTCCCATTAGAAGAATGCGTGAATTGATTTTCATGGCTTTAGTTTTAATTATCATTTAGGAGGTAACTAAAATCAATATGATCCTCAGAAAGATACTGAATTAATTCTTCAGTCTGAGAATCCTCAGATTCCAGGTCAAGGGGAATATCTGAGTCAATAACAGCAGAGGCGAGAAGTTCATTGTCCAGTTCATAGGAAAAGTACTCAATGGTTTCAATAATTACATCCTCACTCACGAAATCAGAATTGCCATTGTTTAATAGTATTCTGATGCCGGCATACCCCAGGGCAAGAAAACCAATAAACATTGCTGCGATGGCAAGTTTCGAATGAATAAATCTGGCAACTATCACCGGTTTTTCATCCTGAGACAGCCTTGCCTGTATCTTTCCCGGAAATTCATTGAAATACGTATCCGGTACTGTAAAAGGCAGTTTCCTGCCGGAGGCCTTAATCCTTTCTGGTATTTGTTCCTGTGTGTTCATATTTATTACTCAGTTCTTTAGATATTTTTATTGCTAAAAGGTTTAATCTTCGGTTAAATATTTCTCGAGCTTTTTTATGGCATGATGATAAGATGCCTTGAGGGCTCCGACAGAAGTTTTTAGTATCTCTGAGATTTCTTCATATTTTAATTCATCAAAATATTTCATATTAAATACAAGTCGTTGTTTTTCAGGCAGACGAACTATGGCTTTCTGCAGTTTCATCTGGATTTCATCCCCGCTGAAATAGGTATCACTCTCAAGGGTATTCTCCAGAAAGCCCAGATTTTCACCCAGGGGTTGCAAATACCATTTTTTTTTCTTCTTCAGAAATGACAGGGATTCATTTGTTGCAATCCTGTACAACCATGTAAACAGGGATGCATCCTCCCTGAACCTGTCAAGTGCTTCAAAGGCCTTTATAAAAGTATTTTGTAATACATCATCCGTGTCATCATGGGAAATAACCAGCTTACGTATATGCCAGTATAATCTTTCCTGATACTTCGTAACGATCTGGTTGAAAGCATTATTTCGATTGCTTCCTTCCCGGAATCGCCGTATAAGTTCACTATCGTTAAGATCAGCCAAGCTTTACAAATTTGAAAATGTCCTAATTCTGTAATCCTGTTATTGGATGCCCTGATTGTCGGATGGTTTAATCCATCGATCAATTTAATATAGTTCAACGGCAGAAGAACTCCCTGCCCTGACTTCAAATTTTTTAGTAACAGTACTGAAAGTATTCTTGGAATTACCCGGGCGGAAGACAACTGTATAGCTGCCGGGTTGGATTGAGAGGGACTGATTTGTCTTTCGGCTGTCCAGATTCGCGATCCAGATTAGATTTTTTCCTTCTTCAATATACAGGCTCCCATAACCGTTGGTGGTTGTAATAAATGTCACGATCCCAGGCCTTGGGATTTCAATCGTAGTAGTATGGCTTTGTTTTACTTCAATATCACTCAACAGTATTTTTGGCAGGGTTGGAAACTCCAGGTCATACCGTCCTATAAGGTATTTTTCTTTATCATTAATTTTCTGATGATGTAAGGTTTCCATTTCTCCATGATTCCTGACAATGAATTGCATTTCCCTGTAATGCGTTCGCCCTGCCGGTAAGGCCTCAAGGTAACCCTGTGGTGCATCTGTTGCAATTATGGTATGCTTACCTGCCGTCACCCTGACAGTGTCTAAAATAATAGGGGGGATAGTATGGATCTCAAGCCAGTAGGATACCAGAGGATCAAGGTACAGGGTGTCCGGATTTCCCTTGTGGTTCATTGTGTGTACAAAATTATGCTTGACCTTGCCTGAAAGAAGATCATAAAACGTCATATTGACATTGGTCTCGGTAGGAAGGTTGTCCTCATCCAGCAGGTTTACCTGGGCGGAGGTTGTGTTAAGTGCCATGGTTATTACAATGCGGAGGACATCCTTAAAGTTTTCCTCCTTTGCGGCGTTGAAAAAGTATCCCACACAATCGAATGTTTTTTTGAAATTCGGATCAATTCCTATTCCAATGATAAAGGGTTTCAGAGTGATCCCCTGTTCCTGCAACTTTCGTGAAACTGCACATGGATCTCCACCACACTCCTCAATTCCATCCGTAATCATTATAATAATATTCCTGCAATCCCCGCAGGAAGGAAAATCATTTGCACTCTGTTCAAGTGAATAGGCAATAGGAGTATTCCCGTTGGGCTTAAGAAACCTTAGCTTCTGTCTTATTTTATGTGCATTGTTTACATCAAAGGCAACTTCGAGTTTTGTATCCTGGCAGTCTTTCATCATTACCGGGCTCTGGTGCCCATAGACCCTCAGGGCCATTTGTACATCTGGAAGAGTTTCCAGGCTGTCAACCACCCCGATCAGAAAATTCCGGGCGATATTTATCTTTTGATCACTCTCCCAGTAACCTGACATGCTCTGGGAAGCATCAAACACAAAAAGTATGCGTGTTTTAATAAAACCACCCTCCTGGTTATTCTGGGAGCTGAGGTTCTCGGAACTATGAATTACAAGGAAAAGGAGCAGGAAATGAAAAATCACCCGTATCCTCCCAGAGGGATTATTTTTATTTTGAATATTCATAATTCAGGGTCAATAACACTTATCGCCCGAGCCGAGGTAATTTATGAATACTTTATTAAAAAACATCCGCCCTGCCTGTTAATAACGGATTAAAGTCTATCAAATTATCCTACAGGGAGGAGGTGACAGGCCGGGAATCGGCTTACCCCTGTTCACTTAAATAAGAAAGTGCCTGGTTGAAAAGATTTTCTGAAGTGAATCCAAACTTCTCGTCAAGTACCTTATAGGGAGCAGAATAGCCGAAACTATTCATACCAATGCTTTTTCCCTTCGGTCCTACAAGTCCCGCAAGTGTAACAGGCAAACCGGCGGTTAAGCCCAGAACCGGAACATCATCCGGAATAATTTCTTTCTGATAGCTTATATCCTGATCCCTGAAGAGTCCCTCAGAAATAGCAGAAACCACCTGAACCTTGAGTCCCTTTTCACCTGCCAGTTTTCCTGCTGCTTCGAGAAGCGTGGAAACCTCTGATCCATTTCCGACCAGGATCAGATCAGGATTTCCTGCAGCATGCTGCACAATATATGCGCCCTTCTGTGCATGCAGGGCATCCGTTAACCTGAGGGATCCCTCGAAGGCGGGAATATCCGGAATGTTTTGCCTTGAAAGAATCAGTGCCGTTGGGGTATTTGTATTTTCCAAGGCCATTTTCCATGCAACTGTTGTTTCGACAGCATCTGCAGGTCTGAGTACAAGACAGCTGCGATTACCGGTATGGTTGCGCAGATGCTCCATCAGGCGGATTTGGGCCTCCTGTTCAACAGGCTGGTGTGTGGGACCATCCTCCCCAACTCTGAATGCATCATGTGTCCAGACATATTTGACAGGTAATTCCATCAGGGCGGCAAGCCTGACTGCGGGCTTCATATAGTCAGAGAAAACGAAAAAGGTAGCACAAACAGGTATTATACCACCGTGCAGTGCCATTCCATTTGCCAGGGCAGCCATGGTAAGTTCAGAAACTCCACATTGTAAGAATGCCCCACTGAAATCCTTCTTTGAAAAAGCTTTGGTTTTTTTCAGGAAACCATCCGTTTTATCAGAATTTGAGAGATCAGCTGAGGCGACGATCATGTTTTCAACGTTTTCCGCGAAGTACCCAAGAACAGTTCCAGATGCTCCCCGCGTAGCAGTATTTTCTTTTTGGACAATCTCTTCATAATTGATCACCGGTGCCTTGTCGGATAAAAATGTGTCGAGTTTTTCAGAGAGGCCAGGATTATCTTTTCTCCATTCTTCCTGGGCAGTTTTTCTGTTTTTTGCCTCTTCGGCTTTTGCTTTCAGGACCTCATCAAAATAATTTTTTACCTCAGGAAATATAACAAAGGGCTGCTCTGGGTCTCCGCCCAGTCCGGCTACGGTCTTTGACAGCGAAGCACCAGCAGATCCGAGTGGCATTCCATGGGTAGAGACCTCACCTTCAAAGCTTTGTCCCTCTTCTGTACGGGCTCCCTTGCCCATTATAGTTTTGCCAATGATCAGGGTTGGCTTCTCCTTTTCTTCACGTGCTTTGGAAAGAGCCCCATGGATCTGTTCGATATTATTCCCGTCAATTGTTATTACATTCCATTCCCAGGCTTCATACTTCATTGCAGTGTCTTCAGTACTTACTGCATCTGTTCTGGTCGAAAGTTGGATTTCATTTGAATCATAAAACATAACAAGGTTACTGAGTCCAAGAAAACCTGCAATGCGACCTGCTCCCTGAGAGATTTCCTCCTGTACTCCCCCGTCAGATATAAATGTATAAATATCATGAGCCATCCATTCACCAAAACGATCACAGAGAAATCTCTCAGATATTGCTGCTCCAATTGCCATTGCATGGCCCTGGCCAAGGGGACCGGAAGTGTTTTCTACTCCCTTATTGATATTCAATTCGGGGTGACCTGGTGTTGGACTGCCCCATTGCCTGAAGCTTCCCAGGTCATCCATACCGTAGCTGTTGATTAGCGAAAGTACCGAATAGAGCATGGGCGACATATGCCCTGGATCAAGGAAAAAACGGTCGCGGTTTGCCCACGACATGTCTGTGGGGTCAAATCTCAGGAAATCAGAGAATAAAACAGCAACAAAGTCTGCACCACCCATTGCTCCACCGGGGTGTCCTGAATTGGCTTTTTCAACCATTGCAGCTGAAAGTATACGTATATTGTCTGCGCTTCTGCTTAATATTTCCTTGTTCATGATGTTATCGTTATTAATGGTTTTTGAAACAGGCATAAAATTAGGATTTTATTGCTTCTTATCGTTTTAAATCGCATAAGTTTTTAGAGAAAATATAATTTAATTAGACTGAATACAATTGTATATTTGTGCCATAATACTCTTATACAATGGCGTTAAATTGTGGAATAATAGGAATTACCAATACGGGGAAAACAACATTGTTTAACTGTATTTCGAATACAAGGGCGGAATCTTCCAGTTTTGCCTTTAGCTCCAGTAAGTCCAACCTTGGTCTCGTGAATGTTCCTGATCCAAGGCTTACAGGACTTGCAGACCTTCTTAAACCGCAAAAAGTCACTCCGACCACGGTTGAGATAGTTGATATACCTGGACTTACCCGCGGATCAAGCAAGGGTGAAGGTATTGGTAACCAGTTTCTGGGAGATATACGCAATACCGACGCACTCATTCATGTATTGAGGTGTTTTGACAAGGATGACCTGTCGCATATTGATGGTACTGTAGATCCGGTGAGGGATATGGAAACCATTGACCTTGAATTGCAGGTAAAAGACCTGGAATCCGTCGAGAAGAAAATTGAGAAACTTACCAAGCTTGCTAAAATTGGAGATAAGGATGCAAAAAAGGGCCTGGAGGTATTAAAAATCTACAGGGAACACCTGGAGTCATTCCAATCCATTAGAACCGCACGCGTGAGCGATGATGATAAAAGGTACATTGAAGACCTTTTCCTGCTGACAGCCAAACCGGTTATGTATGTTTGTAACGTTGAGGAGGATTCAGCCGTAGCCGGAAACAACTATGTGAAAGCGGTGAAGAAGGCGCTGGAGGGACAGGATGCTGAGGTGGTGGTTATTGCTGCGGGACTCGAATCAGATATCGCCGAACTTGAGGATGCTGCAGACCGTGATGCTTTTCTTAAGGATGCCGGACTGGAGGAACCGGGAGTAAACCGTCTGGTTCGGACAGCATACAGTATGCTGAACCTTATATCCTTTTTTACTGCCGGACCCAAAGAAGTCAGGGCCTGGACCGTTCGCAAAGGGTCATCGGCCCCTCAGGCTGCCGGTGCTATTCATTCAGACCTGGAGAGGGGATTTATCCGTGCAGAAGTAATTAAGCACCAGGATTATATTGAGCTTGGATCTGAGGCAGCATGCCGGGATGCAGGCAAGCTTGCCGTTGAAGGAAAAAACTATATTGTGCAGGATGGAGATGTTGTTTTCGTTCGTTTCAATGTTTAGTAAGTGGGAGAGGAGCATCCTTTTTTCATTTTTTTTCGTTTTCTGCTTTTCCCATAATTCAGTCATTCGGGCCCAGGATGATTCTTTAATGCTGAATCATGCTTTTGCCATTCTGGAAAAAAGGGGAGAGCTGGTCTTTGAATTCTACCCGGAAGATATTTCTGTCGTAAGGGAGATTAATACCTTTCTGTCTGTGGACAGGAGGACATCTGAAGGCTTTGAGGCCTATTCAGGTGAAGCCGGTTTCAGGGCTTTCCTTGAATATGATATACCCTTTCTGTTAATTCCGCTTAAAACCCGGAAGAAAAGTTCATTCATATCACAGGACTTTCCAGGGGATTGGGATGTCTATCCCTCACATCAGCAATATACCGGATTTATGGAGGAAATAGCCGGTAATTACCCCCTGATTTGTCGACTGGATACCATCGGTAAGAGTGTTGAAGGGAAGGATATACTTGTTATGAAAATCACGGATAATCCCGATATAAGGGAGCCGGAGCCCGCTTTTGTATACTCCTCGACAATGCATGGTGATGAACCCACCGGGTATATTACATTGCTCCACCTGATTAATTATGTCTGCGAAAACTACGGACAGGATGCCCTGGTAACAAAACTGGTGGATGGTATTGAGATCTGGATCAATCCCCTTGCAAATCCCGATGCAACTTACTTTACGGGAGATGATTCCATTTACCAGCCAAAACGATTCAATTTGAATGATATAGACCTGAACAGGGATTTCCCCAGTATTCTTGATGCCGGTGAATCTGTGTATATGGACCAGCAACCTGAAACAAGAGCTCAGATGGAGTTCCTGGAGAGTATATACATGGTTTCAGGAGCAAATTTTCACGATGGGGCAGAGGTTGTAAACTATCCCTTCGATACATGGCAGGATCTTCATGCAGACGATGAATGGTACAGGGAAACCTCCGGGGAATATGCTGCTACGGCACAGCAAGGAAGCGGTGTGGTAAAATATATGGAATCGGTCAGGTTCCCGGATGGAATAACCAATGGCTGGGAATGGTACTTTACCGAAGGTAGCAGGCAGGATTGGATAAATTATTATTATCATGCCCGTGAAGTTACCATAGAGATAACCGAGGAAAAACATCCCCCGGCCTCGGAACTTCCATATTACTGGTTCTACAATTACCCTTCCCTGCTAAGGTACATTGAACAAAGCCTTTTTGGTATTCAGGGAATGATAAAGGACAAAGATACCGGGGAGCCTCTGCAGGCAACAATCCGGATTCAGGATCATGATAAGCTGGGCTCACAAATATTGTCAGACAGCCCTACCGGTTATTTTGCCAGGTTGATAGAACCAGGTATATGGAATCTGGAAATCTCTGCTGATGGATATGAAGACCTGCAAATTAACGGTGTTGAATCTGTGCGTGATCAGGCCTGCTGGCTTGATATAGAGCTTAGTTCACTGGATTCAGATATCAGAAACAGGCAGTCTCAGAAAATATCCGGTATTGCGTTTCTAACCGGTTCGGAGCTAAACCTTCCCGTAAACAATGCCGGAGTACATGGTATTTATATATACGATCTTAAAGGAAAGCTTGTCCACCAATATTACAAAAACTACCCCTCAACCGGCAGATATATGTATTCTCTCGAAGGAACTGGGCTGCCAAGCGGAGTATATATCCTGAAAATTATAACTCCCGTAGATATCCAGAGCTATAAAATCTTCAAATTACAATAGAGAATAAAAAACTATCTTTGGCCGTTTATAAGCATTATAGTACGTTTTCAGCAGGATTGTGATATGAAAATTTTTGTTTACGCCTTTGTCCTCACTGTGTTATCTTTTACGACTGGCCTGAAGGCCCAGAATCGCAGCAGGATCCCTTCAGAGAAACCAAAACTAATCGTTAATATCGTAGTTGACCAGATGCGATATGATTTTATACATCGGTATTGGGATAAATTTGGTGAAGGCGGTATTCGGAAACTGGTCGGGTCCGGAACATTCTGCAAAAATGCCTCCTATAATTACCTTATTAACGAAACTGCCGTAGGTCATTCCACCATTGCTACGGGTGCTTTACCATCAAATCATGGTATCATCTCCAATAACTGGTACAACAGCCTTCGCGACGAAGTAGTTTATTGCGTGGAGGATGAAAAGGTCCACACTGTCGGAGGAAGCTATGAGTCGGGTTTGTTCTCCCCCAGGAATCTGCTGGCCTCCACTATAGGAGATGAGATTAACCTGGCATCTAATTTCAGGTCGAAGGTCGTGGGACTCGCACTTGATAACAGTGCAGCAATACTGGCTGCCGGGCATTCTGCAGACTATGCTTTCTGGTATGACGATGAAACAGGAAACTGGGTAAGCAGCAGTTATTATGTTGATTCACTTCCACGATGGGCGAGGGAATTTAATGAGAAAAGGCTTCCTGAATCCTATCTCACCCGTACCTGGGAACCCATGCTTCCATTAAGCGAGTATACCGAAAGCAGCAATGATACATCCGCTTTTGAAATTGGACTCGAAGGGAGGAGTGTTTTTCCCTATGATCTGGACAAGCTAAGTACCCCAAAAAGAAATGAGCGCGACTATGGGATTCTGAAATACACGCCTTTCGGAAATGTTCTGACCCGGGATTTTGCTACGGCCATTGTTATTAATGAGGAAATGGGGAAGGATGAATTTACGGACTACCTGGCCATTGGATTCTCGGCCAATGAATATATTGGTAAATACTTTGGATCAAACTCTGTCGAAGTGCAGGATGCCATGCTCCGTCTTGACAGAGAGATAGCTCATTTTATTGATTTTATTGACCAGAATGTTGGTATACAGAATACCCTTATTATACTGACTTCGGACCATGGACTAGCCTATTCACCGGCCTATCTGAAATCAAAAAAAATTCCTTCCGGGGATTTTAATCCCTACAGTTCACTATCGCTTCTCGGTTCATACCTGAATGCAATTTATGGCAAAGGCGACTGGATACGATATTATTACGGACAGCAGATCTATTTGAACCATGAACTTATAGAGTCGTCCGGAATTTCATACCAGGAGATACAGGAACGTACAGCCCAATTCCTGATTCAGTTTGAAGGGGTTTCAAATGCTGTAACATCATATACCCTGCAAACCTCAAACTTTTCAGAAGGTATCTTCCATAAAATGCAAAACGGGTATCATCAGAAGCGTTCAGGAGATGTGATCATAAACCTGGCTCCTGGCTGGATCGAAAAGATAAACGGGGATTCCTACCATTCATCTTACTTGGGAGACAATCATGTACCCCTGATCTGGTATGGGTGGAAAATCAAACGCTCTACACTGACAAGTCCTGTAAAAATGATCGATATTGCCCCGACCATTTCCTATTTTCTTGACATTGCAAGGCCAAATGTATCAACAGGAGACATTATCCTGGAGTTGGTAAACTGAGCTTGTCGATGCTGAGTGCGGAGCAGGTAATATTCTTCGCTCAGAAACTTTCCTGCCTGATTTTCCATATAGAATTTAGAAGGCCGGCCATTTCTCCGGATCCTTTCTCGATTGCTGATCCGACTACAATTATATCAGCACCCGCCTTATAGGTTTCACGTATCTGGTCGGGTGTATGAATGCCACCGCCAACAATCAACGGAATGCTTATCTGCAACCTTATCTCTCGGATCATGCCGGCATTTATATTTTCTTTTGCCCCGCTACCTGCTTCAAGGTATATCAGTTTATGGCCAAGCATCTCACCGGCAATGGCGGTTGCAACTGCAAGATCGATCTTGTCAGAAGGGATTGGCTTGGTATTGCTCATATACTCCACAGAGGTTGTCCTTCCGTTCTCAACAAGGATATAACCAGTTGGAATAATTTCAAGCTCTGTTTTCCGGAGAACCGGTGCAGCAATTACATGATTACCAATGAGAAATTCGGGATTTCTTCCGGATATAAGGCTAAGCAGAAGAATACCGTCTGCAAGGGGTGAAATTTGTAAAACATTGCCGGGGAAAAGAATGACTGGCAGATTTGTTGATTCTTTCAACATGGATACCGTCTCATCTACCGAGCCAGAAACCAGGCTGCCTCCGACCAGGATAAAATCAACCGTCTCAGGGCTTGCTGTTTCCCCAATTGCCCGAAGGGAATTCCTGTCATGCTTGTCAGGATCCACCAGCAGTGAGAATAATTTACCGGTTTTAAGTTTGTCTAAAATACTTGAGTAAATCATAGTGACTTATTTAGAGGTCCATACCAGAGTATAATCCCCCATTCTGCGATAATACATCTCATATCTGTCAATTCCGTAAACATTATCAACGATGCCGTTGATAATACCGTCATCCTGAGGATCAAAAGGTTCGATTGTCAGGTTCTGCTTGAAATTAATTTTTTTCTTGTCACATATTTTATACAGGGCCTCTTTGGCACACCAGTGAATATATAAATGATATCTTTTTAGCTCCGGTGATTCTGTTATCTGCTCCTTCTTATTTATAAAACGATCGGCCAGATTTGAAATTTTGTGTGACATAAATTCCATATCTATACCAACCCTTCTGAACTTGCTCATAAGTATGGCCGTATAATTCTTCGAATGAGAAATGCTGATATGAGAAGAATTATCCAGGAGGTAGGGTTTACGAGCCTCAGTATAAACAATCCTGGTGTTTGATCCTGTCAATTCGTTTATCAGTCTCCTAACACTTAGCCATTCCAGTTTGCGGCTGTTGTTTTGGAATCCATCAAGTGTCCTGACCTCCTCGGTCTCAAGGCTAAGTTTTGATCGCAGTTCATCATATTCCTCAGTGATCTCCCAGATCCCCAGCCTGCAACTTCCCTTAAGGTCATTTTTTAGGATAACACCCATTACTTCATTTTTCAGATAGAAGAACCAAATTAGTTATTTCCATTCAAAAGACTCCATCAAATGGATAATATCTTCCCTGAAGTATGCGATTACCGGGGCAAGTGAATCTTTGTCAGGCCGGACATTGAAATAGAGGGATCCCCGAAGGAAATGTCTGTTACTGTCGGTAAGGTAAAATTGCAGGTTTGAGGCTGCATTTCCTTTAATATCATACAGAATGCCATAAACATTAAGTGCGGGATTGGAATATACGGTTTCTTTTATAGCATCAGCCCTTATTGTATGCTTATAAGCAAGTGATCGGCTGTCTTCCGAGTATTCATCCAGGTTCCCTTCAACAATCTTGTAGGAGACATGGATTTCACCATTAAATCGGGGGAAATCGATATTTATCCAGCAGGGTTCCGAGTAATAGTCAGTATCCGGTACAATCCTGGAATATACCGGATGTTCAAATATGAAAGGACAAATCGAATCAAACCGGGTATATTCTTTATCCGGGAATTCAATTCTAAGGTATCCCCTGGGCTTTGGAGTATAGTTCCTCTGGCAGGCAGGCCAGAGAACAAGGCTAATCAATAATACCATAATTATCCCGGGACTCAGGAATCGATCTTTGCCTTCATTTGTTCCCATGAAACATACCCATTAATGAATATTGACCCTTATTTGTCTTATCCTTCTTTTGTCAACTGCCTCAATTGTAAACTCGAAATTTCTATAAGAGGTCGTCTCACCTATTTTTGGAAAATCTCCCTTCAACTCAAGTATGAGTCCGGCGAGAGTATCCGCATCCCCCCTTACAAGTTCAAATATCTCATCATCCTGTTCGATGATTTTGCACAGATCGTTCAGAAGGATCTTGCCATCAAACAGATATTCATTATTGGATAACTTTTCGAAGAAGATTTCGTCCTCGTCAGATTCATCGGTGATCTCACCCACGATTTCTTCAATAATGTCTTCCAGAGTAATAATACCGTTCGTGCCTCCGTATTCATCCACTACAATGGCCATGTGCATTTTCTTAGACTGGAATTCATTCAGGAGATCATCGATCTTTTTATTTTCGGGAACATAATAGGGTGGTCTGATGAGGGATTGCCACTTGAAATTTTTGGTTTTCTGCAAATGAGGAAGAAGGTCTTTTACATATAAAATACCCTTAACCTGGTCGAATGTCTGGTTAAAAATGGGTATTCTTGAGTACCCCGATTCGACAGCGATACTTATCAGCTTATCCAGGCTGGTACTGATATCGGCCGATACTACATCAATGCGTGATTTCATAATTTCCTTCACATCGATATTCCCAAATTTAATGATCCCTTCAAGTATGTTCTTTTCCTCCGGGATGTCATTAGCTGTTAATTCAAGTGCATCCGACAATTCATCCATGGATATGTTCTGCTTTTTTCTTGCAAGTCTTTTATTGACAAGTGAGGTTGAAAATATCAGGATGGATGATATGGGATAGAAAACCTTCTCAAATAACCGTAGTGGGAAAGCCATATAGAGTGCAAAGCGTATGGAATATAAATTTGCATATAGCTTGGGAAGTATCTCACCGAATAATAGAAGGATAAAGGTAACAACAACAACCTGTACTATAAACTGCAGGGTTTTTGAGTTGCCGAAATCCAACATGCTGTTCATCAGAAAGGCGGAAAGTATTACAATCCCTACATTGATGAAATTATTTGTAATGAGGATGGTTCCAAGAAGCCTTTCAGATTTTGAAAGCATATCCAGAGCCAGTTTTGGACGTTTCCCGTTTCTGTCTTCCAGATCCTTCAGGTCCTTGGGAGAGAGAGAAAAGTATGCTACCTCAGATCCGGACACAAGTGCCGAACAAACTATCAGCAGAACAACGAAAAGAATTCCGAAGATAATACCTGACGTGATGGGCAGGAGTATTACACTTAAGCAGGAGATTGAAAGGGATACAAGAGGCTCAGGATCCAAAACGTACGGGTTGAGTTAGACTAAAAAGGAAGATCGTCAGCTCCACCGGAATCTTGTCCGATATCATTAAAACCACCACCCTGGTCGCTGCCACCCTGGTTGCTGGTACCCTGGCCGCTGCCACCCTCGTTGCTGGCACCCTGGTTGCTGGTACCCTGGCCGCTGCCACTCTGGCCGCTACTTCCCTGACTGGCCCCTCCGGATTCAGATTGTGTTGGCGATGAGGTTGCATTTGCGGATGATTCCTGTTGCATACCGGCATCATCTGCTCTTTTCCCAAGCATCTGCATATTATCACAAACAATTTCGGTAGTATACCGTTTATTTCCATCCCTGTCATCCCAGGAACGGGTACGTATCCTTCCTTCAATAAATAACTGGGAACCTTTTTTTACATATTTCTCTGCCACCTCTGCCAGGCCTCTCCACAAAACCACATTATGCCATTCCGTATTGGTAATCTTCTCGCCATCCCGGTTACGGTATGATTCACTTGTTGCAAGCGAAAAAGAGCAAACTGCAGTTCCTCCCTCCAGGTACCTGGTTTCTGGGTCTTTACCTACATTTCCTACTAAAATAACCTTATTAACTGACATCTTATGGACTTAAATTTTGGGCTGCTAAGATACGAAATTAAATGATGTTTTTCTTCAGGTAGTTTCCTATTAGTTTGGGAACAGGATAGTGATCCAACTGCTCATTTCCGACACTTTCATACCCGTCCCTGCTCTTGTGATGTTCAGTATTAATAG
>DRHS01000025.1 GCA_011053095.1 Bacteroides sp. | reverse complement strand
GTATCCCTGATTGCATCATAATATTCCTGTCCCCGTATATATCCCAGGTCCGCTTTATAATTCTTACCCAGACCCGACAGGTTGGAATAGACACTGATGTTCCGGTTATCATACCCAATACCTGAGCTGTAGAAATAATCCTTGGATTTCAGCCCGGGACTGAACGATTTGCCCAAACCGCCAAAGGTTTGGAAACGTCCATCCTCTGATCTGTACTGGAACTCAAGACCCATATTCCGGTTATAATCCGGATTCTCATTCCCTATTGCCGCTCTGTTGTGGAAATAGCCTTTGACCACGGAACGGGCCAGTACCTGCTGATGAAAGGAAAAAACGGTGTAATTCTGGGACAGAAAATCATCTGTTTCCCTGGTCTGCAGGTTCATCAAACCGATACGCAGATCTTTATTCACATTTCCACTTAACCTTGCACCATACAGAATGGGTATAGGATTTCCATCCTCGTCAAGTCCGATCTTGCGAGAAAAGAAAGGTCTCATGGGCGGGATTCCAAAATCTTCAAATATATCACTGTTTTCCAGGAAGAAAATACGCTTTTCAGGCAGGCGGATGTCAAAGAGGGTCAGATTGATGACTTGCTCATCCACCTCAACCTGGGAAAAATCCGAATTTAAAGTCATATCCAGATTTAAGCTGGAGGTAACTGGAATCTTGGCATCAAGTCCCGCTTGAAAGTCGTACGCCACCGGGTCTGCAGTTTCGTAATCTTTCGATATGGATGTTCTGGCATAAGGGATGATGGCCAGATTCCTTTTTGTTTTGGCAGGGGGGGTACCCCATAAGAGCTCTCCTGTATACCCCAGATCAAATTCATTAAACTCAATGGGGACTGGTGACCAGGTATGAATGCTGTTTGATCTGGCATCCAGACGAAAAAAGTTGACACCCCAGGTCTTCTTGGTATCATCAAATCGAAGGGTTTTAAAGGGAATGGCAATTTCTGCAATCCAACGATCCGGATGATTGGTAACCTCGGTAAACCACTTGTTATCCCAGGCAATGTTAATCCCCCTCGGTAATCTTCCTGGTTCAAGGTCTTGCCTTCTTCCGACCTGACCGGTAACCAGCAATTCAGTCTGTACTCCGGCAGGATTTACTCCAAAAACAAATCCATTTGTCTTCTCATTGACTGGATCAAGGACTACTCCAAATCCATCTCCATCTTTGAATTCAGCATCTCTTTTGAGGGTTTTTATGACATAGTCCTGGGGACCATAACATACCACACCGATATAGAGGAATTGGTCATCTGCCGTAAGTCTGACTTCTGTCTGCATTTTCGCTTCAGCTTTCCGGTCATCCACAGGATAACTCATCCAGAAACCTGTGGCTACGGGAACCTCATTCCAGATGGACTCAGATAACATTCCGTCAATATTGACTAATTCATTGGTTCTTTGAATACTGTATCCCGGTTCATACTGATTCTGGCTGGCACCCATACCTGTTACAGGCATGAAACACAGGAAAACTCCGATCACAGTTCTCCGGTACTGTAAAACAATCTCGCCTAAAATCCTCATTGGGGATCCTTCATAAATGGAGTGGAAAATTATCGCCTCCAGCGAACTACGTACTAATGGTTTGATAACTTTTGCGAACAATGGTTTAAAATGGAAAGATAAATAAAACCAGGCATTTAATCCGGGAAATAGACAGGCCGCAGTAGGCATAAAGAAAAAACTTGCGCATTTCTATAATTTTAATCGACCGCATGGAGCTCATGATTGTAAAACACCCAATGAAGCATTAAAAATCATCCTAAAAAAAGATTAATTTAGTCCAGAAGGGTCTGAAGTAATTACATCAGAAAAACAAGTGAAGCATATCATTCATATCAATCCTCGTGAGGTTTTGCTAAAATTGAAGGCTTATATTGAATTACTTTCCCTACTGTTTTTTTTGAATTGTACCGGACAAATAAGTACTGATGAATCAATTACTTCAACATTTGAAAGTATTGACGAAAATCCATTGGCAATAAGCTATTCCAATAATAAGAAAGTAAATAACATTGGCGGACATCTTCAGGGTATTCAGCTTATATCCGGAGAGGCCTCAAATTATGCCATCTTATCTGGTAGCTCGGATTCCTATGCTTACTATATGGTAGTGAAGTTGGGCGTAGAAAATGATGTAATTTCTGTAAACCGCTTAATGGATAAACCATTTAAACATGCTGGTGGTATTCAGGTATTTGAAAATTACCTGGCTGTAGGAATCGAAGACAATGATAAAAAAGACAGATCGAAAGTTTGCATATATGATATTTCAGACCCTGAAAATCCATCGGTAAAACCAATAGCAATAATTGAACGAGAAGGTAAGCACAAACGTTCGACCGCAGGGTGTGTGGGCATTACAAACTATAAAAACAAAGTTCTGGTTGTTGTGGGTGATTGGGATACTAAAAATATCGATTTCTATTCTTGCAACCTCGATGGAATTCAAAACAACAATTTTGAATTGATATATTCAATTAATACTGAAAAAATATCCAAAGCTGATTGGATTGATAATAACTGGCATTCATACCAAAATATAAATCTGAATGAACTACCCCGGGGCAAGCCCCGAAGTATCAGAATAATTTCAGTTGTCCTTCAAATATTTTCTCATAGGTCTTTCCTTGGTCTTCAACGTATTTCCTGATAAGATCTTCATTGCCATATTGACCTACTGTGTTAGCATAAT
>DRHS01000024.1 GCA_011053095.1 Bacteroides sp. | reverse complement strand
CTGGCAACACCAAGAGACAATATGGCTATAAGAGAGATTTGTCAGACGCTGAACGATTATGAAGCGGTCTTCCCAGGTACAAGACTCAAGCTATTCTTTAAAAACGCGACAATGACTCCTGCGACAGATCAGGAGTTCTGAAATTTCATTTTGAGTGCTCCAAGCTTAAAATTCTCTCTAATTGTAGGCTGCTTCGCTACTTCTAGCCTGATCCGGTCCAATTCTTCATCGCCGCTTGAAACGAACACTCGTTCCTCGGCAGCAAATACTAATTGAGGGATTCCGCTTCATGCTTGACCGATGCTGAGAGGGGACCCGGCCCGAGAATGGCAAATAGAAATAACAACCAGAGGTACGAATACAGTAATTTCTTCATTTTATTTTACAATTTGGGAACTACTTTATAAATTTTATTGTTTGTATTTCGCCTGTTAACAGGTTCATTTTAATAAAATACACACCACTGTTTAATTCATTGGTACTTATTTTGAAAGAATCCTGATCTCGAATATTTACTCGTTTTAAAAGAGAACCATTGATATTGTAAATATCTACCATTTTTACCCCCTTTGAAATGGTAAGCAATCCAAGGTCAGGATTATGGTAAAAATGAACTTTAGATCTGTAGATTACATCTTTAACCGTCGTGACAGGTTCGTGAATTCCATCGGTATGTAAAGCATCCAGGTAAATACCGAAATTTGTCTGGCTCTGCCAGTCGTAGCATCTCTCAATGGCAGTTCCTTCGCCCCATTCATTGAATGTTGTGACCAGCTGCCAGGGTTCTTTCGAAGATACCATTTCTTGTATATTATTATTCCACCGGGCTGAATCACGCTCCAATCTTGCGGTACTCTCATCGGCTCTCCAGAATCCCGGAGAAATCACAAAAGAGTACCCTTTATGCTGCTGAGTTGGGGTTCCCGGACCGTATTGATGCCAGCTGTCCGGCTGATTATTACAATCCCTGAACCCTCCAAAAACCTTAAGGTTTACATACCACTTACCATTGGTGGCCTCTGCCCATCTGTCAGCCACATCACAGGATTGGTCATTGGCATTGTAAACAAAAATTACTGGCTTGCCATTAATTCGGGCTATGGCCTCGTGATCAAGGTATTTCTCTGTCAAATAGTCCAGATCAGATTTTAGATCTTCCACAGTGGGATTGGAAAAGCCTTCCATTTCGTAATAGAATGCCCATTTTAAATTTGAACCTGCTTCAATGGTTTTGTCCAATAACATGGGAAAACGAGTGGACTCTTTTTGCATGTCGATTCCCCACCAGGAGGCAATTACAATGTCGATTTTTGCATAGTCCATATCTTCTATATGCTGCTCAACAACTTTTTCATCATCACTGCTATAATAACCCAACTCAGGTTCGTAAAACACGTGCTTCCCCCCTACTGTCCAGGTTTGTGGGTACCATGAATAATAAAATGCCCCACGTAGCGGAAGTTCCAAACTATCAGATTCCCCATTTGCCTGGCAGTACACATATCCCGAACGGGTGAAAAGTAAACCAGCAAACAGCATTACGGCCAATAGTAAGGTGTTGTTTCTATACACAATTTTAACTGATAGAAATGTTCTCATTCTAACCATTAAATTGCTATTGGCAAATATATAGTCGCATATAAACATTTAATTAATAATTAGTGAGATTAACGTATACTGAAGCAATCAGTCTTGTATATTCGTCTATTTATTTTTCATCGTCTTCCAATGAACGGTCTCCTTTAAAAGGTCCCCATGATACCCGCTCATTATACCCATTGGCCTGTTTATAATTATCAAGCTTATAATCAGGATTACTTTTCGGTAACCTGGCCTCAACTTCATCGAAATAGTGCATCATTTCCTTAAATAGTTTTTTGTGTACTTCTGGTTTTTCTGCGGCCAGGTTTTTCACTTCTCCTTCGTCGGCAGCCAGATCAAACAACATGGGGATATCGGGTGCTTCATAAAAATGCATTACTTTCTGTGTGCCAGAAACAATTGCCGAATGGGGCATTGATGTACGGTAATGCGGATAATGAAAATACAGGTAACGGTTACGGAATTTATTACTGGTTTTTTCACCACGCATCAGTCCGGCAAGGCTTACACCATCAATGTCTTTTAACTTTTCAGGTTGACCGCCAGCCCAGTCTACAAAGGTGGGAAGGAAGTCATAGTTGACTACATTATCATTGCAAACCGTACCAGGTTTAATGTCAGGTCCTTTTACCAGCATCGGAACACGTATTCCTCCCTGCCAAACCCACCATTTTCCACCATGAAGAGGTTGAGTGAGTCCCGGATAAAAGAAATGACGGTAGCCATTGTCGGAAACCATGATCACATATGTATTATCCTCAATGCCAAGCTCTTCAATTTTATCCAATACAGCCCCAATCCTGCCATCCAGGTCATCTCCCATTCCCATCCAGGTTGCCGGGTCCCTGTGCCTCCGTCCGATGGTTTCAGCTGTCTTTCCCACCTTACGATAATATTCCTGAATTTCAGGCATCTTTGCATACTTTTCACGCGTTTCCGGCAGGCATTCAAAACCAGCATGCATTGCATAATGCGAAATCTGAAGGTAAAATGGCTTATTTGCCTGAACCTGTTCCTCCATAAAATCAGTAGCCTTCTTTGTAATGCTGAACATCAGTTTAGGATCATCCTCGATTTCCTGATTCCCAGGCTTGTTGGTCGTATTCCCATCGTGGACAGCATACCCTTCATCCTTGGGACTGCCTCTCATATGCCATTTCCCAACATGTGCACAGGAATAACCCAGAGGATTCAGAGCCTCTGGAATTGTGACGGCATCATCGTCTATGGTCATATCAGAGACACATGGAACCACTGGAAATTTGCTGTATTCAGGGTTAGGGTCATAATAGTCCGATCCCCCATTGCCCATATAAACCGTAAAACCACTCCTCGGTGCAGATTTCCCGGTTTGCAGACATACCCTCGAGGGTGAGCATTGGGGTGCACCAGGATAAGCATTTCGGAATTTCATACCCTGGCTGGCAAGTTTCTCCACATTTGGCATTTGCAATACAGGCATTTGCGAGTTTGGCATCCCTTCATCCATCAGGACAGGTGTCCCGTTCCAGGCCCAGTCATCGATAAATAGCAATACAATATTTGGCTTGAGACTATCCTTTGTCGTGTTTTGAGCCTGTCCCCCAATTGACAATAGAATAAAAAATATTACTGTGAAATAATAAAGCAGTTTCATTTATATGATTTTTTAGTTCATCACCGGCGAACTTGCATTTCCCGGTCAATTTTGAGAAGGAGAATAGAATACCAACCCGCGGATTCCACACTTGTTTCAAAAAGGCGAATACTTTAATTGAACAAATCCTTATTGGGAGTTGCTCCCATCTCAAATTCAAGCGTACCGCCATTTAGAATATTCTCATGGGTAAAAAATGCTTTTGTCAGTTGCTCGCCGTCCAGTTTTGCTGATTGTACATAACTATTTTCCGGGCTGTTATTCGTTGCGATAACTGTAAATACTTTTCCATTTGTTAGACTGATTTCCACTTTGTCGAAAACCGGCCGCCCGATGGAATAAACAGGTTCGCCGGGACAGAAAGAATAAAATCCCATTGCATTCAGAACATACCAGGCCGACATTTGTCCGCAGTCTTCATTACCTGCCAGACCGTTGGGGTTATTGAAGTACAATTCACTCATAATCTCATGGGTGAGTTCCTGCGTCTTCCAACCCTGACCAATAAAATTATACATATGCGCAATATGATGACTGGGTTCGTTGCCATGAGCATACTGGCCAATCAATCCGGTAATATCACTTGAAACTTCCTCACCTGATAATTCTGAGCTGGTGGAAAAAAGTGTATCAAGCTTTTCTGCAAACGTTTCTCTACCCCCCAATAATTCAACCAATCCTTCCACGTCATGCGGTACAAACCATGACCACTGAAAAGCATTTCCTTCGGTGTAATCGTCTTGGCGATGCCGAGAAAACCTCGGATCAAAAGGTTCCCGCCACTTTCCATCTTGATTTTTCCCCCGCATAAAACCGGTTTCTTTATCATAGTATTCGGCGTATCGTTTCGAACGCTCCATGAATCGATTGTAATCCTCGGTTTTGCCCAGCTCCTTTGCCATTTGCGCAATACACCAATCGTTGTAAGCATACTCAAGGGCTTTTGAGACCGATTCATTTTCCATATCGGCTGGAACATAGCCCAGTTCCTCGTTATATTTTTTAGCCAGAGGCATTAACTTTTGCTGAACTCTTTCCGAGGGGAAAAGAATACCCTCAGTATTATACTCAGCTGCTTCAACCATGGCCGTGTAAGCTTTTTCAACATCAAAATCTCTGCTTCCCTTAAAATAAGCATCGACGATAACAGGTACGGAGTGATAGCCAATCATTGTTCCGGTGTAGTTTCCTACCAGCTCCCACATGGGCAAGGTACCACCCTGGTCATATTTGGTAAGCAGGGTTTTAATAAAATCGTTATTACGCTCCGGATCAAGGATGGTTTTTAGCGGGTGCTGTCCACGGAAAGTATCCCATAAGGAAAATACCGTATAAATAACCTTCTCATCCGACTGATATATTTGCTGATCCATTCCACGGTAGCGCCCATCCACATCACTGAAGGTGTAAGGACTGATTGCTGAATGATACAGGGATGTGTAAAAAATGGCCTTTTCATCAGTGCTCCCACCTTCTGTTTTGATCTGATTCAACTCACTTGCCCACATTTGCCCGGCAGATTCGCGTACTGCATCAAAGTCCCAATCCCCAATTTCCTCTTCGAGATTGTTCTTAGCACCTTCATAATCAACATGTGAGATCCCAACTTTAACAAGTAATTCTTCACTATCCGATGAATCGAAGGTTAATACAGCAAGCAGGTTTTTTGATTTTGCATTTTCGGTATCGCTTGATTTCTGGCCATTATCATAAATAATACATTTAAAGGGTTTATTGAATTTTGCATGAAACCAGGTATGCTGCTCCTTTGCCCAGCCACCCGAGCCCTTATAACCCGAGATTTCGGTCTCGCTGATTATTTGAAACTCGTGCGAGGGATTTCTGTCGGGATAAATGGTATGCGCCAAGTCAATGATAACACCTGTTTGTCCGTTTTCAGGAAAAGTATACCGATGAAAGCCGGTGCGTGTATTTGCTGCTAATTCAGCCTGAATACCATAATCATCCAGGAAAACAGAATAGTACCCGGGTTCGGACTTTTCATTTTCATGGCTAAACCGTGAACGGTAGCCTTCATCCGGATTCTCGGGACTTCCGGGATTTACTTTTGCCTCTCCGGAGAAGGGCATAAACAGGAAATCGCCCAAATCGCTAATACCCGTTCCACTTAAATGTGTGTGGCTAAAACCAATAATAGAACTATCAGTGTAATGATACCCCCCGCATGCATCCCAGCCCAGGGTACGCGTATCGGGACTTAACTGCACCATCCCATAAGGCGTCGTCGCCCCGGGAAAAACATGCCCGTGCCCCCCCGTGCCGATAAAAGTATTTACATATTTTGTATTATCCTGTACTGTCTCCTGTTGCTTGGTATTACATGATGTTAGTATCGCAATAAATAAGCTGAAATAGAAAATTGTCTTCATTTTGTTCGAATTTATGGGTATACGTTATTTCGTCTTACCAAAGGTCTTATTGATTAAGTTTTCATCTTTATTGAAGCACCCCGATATATGTATAATTGCCTTATTATTTTCAATGCTAATTGGGTTGTCGGCTATATAATTTCGCATTCGGCTTCCCCAGATTGAAACCGTTAATTTCTCATCTCCTTTAACCAGCATGTAATCCCATGACATGTTTTCGGGAACAGTAGTGAGTGCACGGTTGCCACCTGAAAATGCTTCCACATTGCTTATTGCAGTATGGCCCTGTCCTTCAATAATAATTGGATGGATATTTTCCACATCTTCCCCTGTGTTTGCTATGATTGATCCCTGCGCAATCTGCCAGTTGCGGTTCTTTGTATTATTCCCGCGCTTTAAAATCCCTACCGCCACACAGTCGAAATTAAAGTTGGTCAACTGCCCATATGATTCCCCGTCGAGTAAGATCCCTCCATAGGTTCCGAAGGTAAACAGGTCAATAAGCTGTGCATTATCTGTATGGTTTATGGTATAGGCAAAGGTTTTCCGGGCAATAACCGCATCTACTACTTCGCGGCCGTATTGTCCACCAATAAAACGCTGAATTGCCGGGTTGACGTGGCAATGCAATATACGGGGGACATCATAACAATAATCCATCCGTATGAATTCACCACTCAGTGGAAAACCGTAACAATGTTCAAAAACCATTAACTCGCAAGGAAATTGGCGGCTGGCATTAAAATCAAAAGCCAGGTACTCCCCGTAAAAAGTAAGGCATGAAAGGTAAACTCCCTGTGCCCTCTCAGTTTGTGATACCTGGATGGTTGCCTTATAGGGAATAATTGCCTCAGGGTCCTTTATTGTCTGCTCAGGATACCAGAATTGTATGCCTTTAATCTGTGTTGCGGATTCCACGGTAATAAAGACATTTTCCTTATCCCTGATTTCAAAGACAGATCCTACAGGTTGTTTTTTGGTTTCGTGAATTGTTCCCCGGGGAGTTGGCCCATGTACCCCTATTAAAGAAACATTCTTTCTCAGTACGATGCCGCCTGCAACCGGATAGGGCTCCTCTGAGGGTTCAACAAACAAGGCTGATCCGCTTTTCGAAGCCCAGTCAATTGCCTTTTGTAAGTTTACTTTGTTCTGCTCGGGAGTATTCTCCGGTTTCACATTGAATTCTCGGATACTGGTTTCATTGGTTGCCTTCATTACATTGAAGGTCAGTAGTAATAATGCAGTTACACAAACAATCGATTTCATAGTATTATTTTATTATAATTTTCTGTTTTTAACACCTTCATAATAGTTGGAATTCGTTCTTTCCAACCATTCCAAAAGATACCCCTTCAGTTCTTCCGCCTTCTCTTTATACTTTTCACTTTCAGGATTCGAGCCTAATAGGTTGTTTATCTCATCAGGATCAGAGTTCAGATCGTACATGGCATTGATTACCTTCGATGATTCTGAATAAGGAACCATAAGTTTCCATCCTTCATGTAACACCATATAGTTTGATATTACATCACCTCTAAAATTCCACTCTGTAACAATATATTCAGGACGGTCCGATTCCCTGCCTTCTATAAGATCTCTAAGACTTCGACCATCGGATTTACTATTTTCTCCCAATCCCGTATAATCCAGTATCGTTGAAAACAGGTCAAGGTTTGTTACATAATTGTCTATCACAGTTCCACTTTCCATTTCTTTTGGATATCGAATCAATAAAGGTATATGTGCCGATTCTTCGTAGAACACATTTTTCTCCCTCATGCCATGAGCTCCAAGCATTTCTCCATGATCGCTTGTGAAAATCACGATGGTATTCTCAGCCAATCCTAATTCATCAAGAGTCTTGAGTATTTTCCCAACCCAGCTGTCAATTTCAGTGACAAGGGCGTAGTAGTTGGCGATCATGTACTTTATTTTTTCCGGATCGGCATATTCGGTACTTCTTAATCTTCCATTTGAATTAATATACGGCGAGTTACTCATGTTGTCAGAAATACTTGAAGGTACCGGCATGTCCTCAGGCCTATACAAATCGGCATATTCCCGGATAGGAATCATGGGAGCATGTGGAAAGTTTATAGAAGCAGTAATACTAAATGGCTTATTGCTGTTTCTTTTGATTGCCTCTATGGTATTTTTACAAACAAAAGCGGTTGAAGTGTGCTCCGCCGGGATATTGGAAACACCGTGTAATTCGGTTTGAGCAAACCGCTCCTTTTTGCGCTTGTCAAGAACATCTTTATAGTTCATTCCATAATGCTTATCTATGGGATTGGGAGTATAAGCTCTTTTGGAGGCAGTCGATATGAGTTGCCCTTCTTTCGGTTCAACGTAAGGAACCTGCTCGTTTACATAGGAACGATATTCGCTTAATGTAATAAATTCGTTGTAAATAGTTGTTGGTTCTTCGGGGCAATGCCATTTCCCGAAGTATTCGCAGGTATAACCATTTTCATGAAGGATTTCATCAAAAGTGGGCATGGTCATAACATCTAAACTAGGTTCATCTTTCCAGATGGAGTTTGTCCTGATGCAATTATTTTCAATGGAATACCCTGTAAGAATTGCAGCTCTAGCAGGTGCACATACTGCACATTGAGTATAAACATTTCTGAAGAACGCACCCTGTAGGGCAAGTTTATCCAGATGTGGAGTTTTTATAATACTGTTCCCTGCAATACTCAGGGCATCGTATCGTTGTTGATCGGTCATAATAAACAATAAATTAGGTTTGGATACCTCTTTCTTATCGGCACAACCGAACTGGAAGGCTGCAAACAACGCCATACAGGCATTTAACAGGAACATTTTCCTTGTAATCATAGTTTAACTTTAATTATCCTTATTTCACCAATTCCCCATAGGGTCTTCCCGGAAATGTTTTTAAACTTTTAACCAGTAATTTTTTCATCTCCTTTACCTTACCGGGATTTGCTGCAGCTATATTGCTATTTTCTTTTGAATCATTTTTAAGGTCGAAAAGCTGGTTTGCTTCAAAATAATGCTCGTTTAACAATGCAGCGTGATACCCAAGGTGACTGTTGCGGATGTAATAGGGTTGCTTGTATTTATGATTGTTCCAACCGGTAAAAACTACTCCTTCTTCTACCTGTTGCTTTAATTTTTCGTTGTAGCGAACAGTAATGTACTTCAGGTCTTTGGTCATTACCCCACGAGCAAAACCGAGCTCAAAAAACAAATAATCATGCACCGGTTTCTGCTTGCCCTGTAAAGTCTCCTTCAAACTAACTCCATCCAACTCTTTTACTGTCGAAAGGTTTACTCCTGCCAGTTCCAGAAAAGTTGGGGTAAAATCGATGTTCTGCACCAATTCATCGTAGGTTGAACCCGCATCGATGCCTGCTTCCCAGTACATCATTAATGGAATCTTTATCCCACCTTCGTAGATGGTTGACTTACCGTAATTATAATTCCCATGGTCAGAAGTAATAATTATCAGCGTGTTTTCAAGGATGCCTTTTTCTTTCAGTTTTTCAATTACAGAACCAACTGCCTGGTCAAACCAGGCTAACCAGGCATGGTCGGGATCTTTACCGGCTGCAATGACTTCCTTCTTAATTTGCTCCCGGTTGGGCATGTTTTTAAAATCATCTTCAACATAACCTTTTCCGGTAAAATGAGGATTGGAATCGAGCCCGTAAACATATTTGCCATCCTTTCTTATCCAGGGCGCCGGTCCATGAGGAACCATTTCGCTGTAATACAAAAAGAAAGGTTCATCACCGGCTTCATCAATAAAATCGAGTGCTGCCTTGTTTTTCCATTCAAGGTTATGAATGTTAAGCGAATCATTATACAACTCCCTCAGGTTGGCAGCATAAACACCGTTGGCGTAATCGAAACCAAATTCTGTGATACGGTCTGCCCAATATTTATGGTTGTGTTCCATAATTTTGCTAACCTGTGGATCTTTGGGGTCTGCTTCACTGTCATAGCTTTTTAAGCCCAATTTATCCCAATCCTTACTGTTGTTGAGAACATGGTGGTCAATTACATGGCTTTTTCCTACAAATCCGGTACGATATCCGGCTTTCTGCAGTAGGCGAGGCAGGTTTTCCCTGCTTTCTTCCAGTTCGGTATTGTTTTCTACACGGGTCATTTCACCCCTTGGAAATAGTTCACTGAATCTTTGTCCCTCGCAACGACCCGCATAACGTCCCGTTAAAGTGGTATAACGGCTGGGAGAACACACGGAACTGGACACATAGGCTCTTGTGAAAATCATCCCATTTCTTGCCAGATCATCAATAATAGGTGTGTGAACTTCACTATCTCCGTTAAATCCAAATGGCCGGGATTGAACACCCATTGCATTGCCATCCGAGAAATTATATTCAGCATCTTCAGTAGTCGGGACAATTGAACTCTGGTCATCGGTCATTATCAGGATCACATTGGGTTTTGGTTTGAGATCTGTTACATCCTTTTCAGAGCAAGAGATAAGTAATGCCAGTAAAATTATGGCAACACTTTTTATGATATTTTTGGTGCTAGATACCCTATTCATTATGATTCGTTTAAATGCCAAAGGTCATTTTGTTTGCTGTTTTTCCTTTATCACAAGTTCCTTTCCTGTTGGCGGTGTATTTTTTAGAAAATCATCGTAGTACTTCTCAAGTTTGGTTATTTCCTTCCTGTAATTTATATCGTTGATTCTATTATCTACCTCCAGTGGATCATTTTTCATATCAAAAAACATGTTGCCAAACTCCCTGTAATCAAAATTTGGATGCACTATTGTGGGGTCAAGCATGATACCAAGTTTGGTATCTTTTGTAATCACGCATGCCTGCGACCAGCTTTCTGAAACTATGTAGTCGCGGTTTAAAGAACCCGATCCCTCAATAACTTCAGCAAGAGATTCGCCCTGCATTGGATATTTTGATTCCGGGAGTTTCAAATCAAGTAAATCAACAAGGGTTGGCAAAACATCAGCGAGCGTTACCAAGTCAGCAGTACGTTTCCCCTTATTCGAATTCCCCGGGATTTTAAAAATCAAGGGTACATTTAAAATGTCTTCGTAAACATTTTGTCCACTGGCACATTTTTCAACCATTCCGTGATTTCCAACAAAATCACCATGGTCAGAGGTGTAAATTACGATAGTTTCTTCCTCTATTCCGGCCTCCTCAACAGCTTTCAAAATCTGACCAATACAATGGTCAATTTCGGTAACCAGGGCATAATAAGCCCCAATATAGTTTCGCCAGAGTTGCTCGTTCTCAAAGGCTTTATCCATGTTCCATACCTTATTTCCACCATTCCTCTGGTCCTGCAGCATGGGGGGAAGCGTTTCGGTTGGCTGGTAAAAATTCGCTGGCATTTTAATAGCATCCCCGTTTTTGGTTCCCTTACCCCATTTGGAAACATCGTACATGGCCATGTATTTTGGCAAGGGATTATAGGGTTGATGTGGACGGTAAAAGCTTGCCCAACAGAAAAAGGGCTGCTCGCTTTTGGCCTGGTCTTTAATCATTTTAACAGTTTCCTTTGTGGTATAGGCTTCCATAGTATATTCCTCGGGTAATTTTGAGATGCGGGTTCCTAAATCAGCTGTAGGAATTTTAGTTTCAAATTCCGAGGAACCACGTGGCCCTTTCCCAAATTCTGCTGCCCAGTCGTTAGCAAATTCTTTGATATAACCTTCGCGTTCTATCCATTTCACATAACAATCATCGTCTTCGGGACGATAACCATGACCTTTTTTGATATCCCAGCCATTATCCGCAGCCTGATTCAGGTGACGTTTTCCAAAGGCAAAAGTCTTGTACCCATTATATTTCATAATTGATGCCATAGAAACCACATCGTCCACAACCGGGTTACGGTCAGGGTTAGCCAAAACGCCTAAAGTACGCGGCATCATACCTGTCATCATAGAAGTACGCGACGGCACACAAACGCCACGTGTACAATAGGCGCGGTCGAAAACAAATGATTCATTTGCAAGCTTGTCGAGATTTGGTGTTATCACATCAGGGTGTCCGTCAAAACCTACCACCTTTTTATTGTGCTGGTCTGTAAAAAGAAGAATTACATTGGGTTTCTTTGTTTTTGAAACATTGCAGGCCATTAAGGCAATTGAAATCCCCGCAACAGATAAAATCATCGCTAAGCTGAGGATTGCTTTATTAGTTGGTTTAGTTATAAGCATATCAAAATATTATTGGGCTCTTCAGTACTATTGGATAGTTGTAATTAAACCCTAAAGATATAATTGAACTGAAATTTTTCATTAATAAAAGATTAACACAGATTTAGAACTGTCATACTTAGCTATAAGCAGCCAGGTAAATGAATAGTAGGGTATGTAGGTACCAGGATACATTCCATTTTGATTCTGTTTATTTACGCTTTTCCCAATAAAAGAAATCCCCATCAACTACAAGATCCAGATCATTTCTCGCTGTGGCCTCCGGAGCAAATTCAGGTGGAAGGGACTTTTTCATATCAAGTATGATTTGATCGTATTTCTCATCGCCGGCAAGGTTATACCACTCATTGGGATCTTCCCGTACATTATAGAATTCTTCCGTCCCATCGTTGTACTGAATGTACCGCCAGTTCATATTTATTATTGCATAGCTGCCCCGGTCTGCATGAGGAAGAAAAACATTCCTTTCCTGGGACTGAGAAGGCTTTTCCAGGGACTCTGCAAGGGACTCTCCTTCCAGATGACCGTCACCTGAAAGATCACATAGTTCAACGAGTGTGGGATAAATATCGATCAGGCTAACGGTTGTTTCGACTGTCTCGTTCCCTGGTATTCCACTCCCGGCCCAGATAAAGGGTACATGTGAGGTTCTCTCCCATAGTGTATGTTTGCCCCAATGCCCTTTTTCTCCGTGATGAAAGCCCTGGTCACTCCAGAATATTATAATTGTATTGTCTTTGTACGGACCTGAGTCCAGGGCTTCCAGCACACGGCCCAGCATGGCATCGGCGAATGAAACAGCCGCGAGGTATCCATGTATAGCATCCTCAAGTGCTCCGTATTTTTCGAGTTCCTGGTGCTGCTTCAATCGGTTTAGCATCCTCTGCCGGACAGGAGCTGGAAGATCATCCAGGTCATCTTCCATATAAGGCGGTAGAATAATTGAATCCCTGTTATAAAGATCAAAATATTTCTGAGGGGCGTAATTAGGATAATGGGGAGAATACATTCCGACCGCCAGGAAAAAGGGTTTATCATGTTCCCTTCGAAGGACATCACTTGCCCAGTTTGCACGCATGGCATCCACCATATCATCTTCCTCTGCATTGTCAATCGGTCCCCATTCAAGATGGAGTGCCGAACTGCCCCCCCGATCAGTTTCAGTATAATAGGGACTGTATGGATAAGGGTCAGGAAGCGGAACGTCTGTCATATGGTATCCATTCATTTCCCATGCCATATCTTTGACCTCCTGGCTCCGCGCAAAATATTCATTCCAATCACGAAGGTCAACATAACCAGACCTGTGATGGTATAATTTCCCCGCACCGAAAGTATTATACCCCTTCTGCTTAAACGCCATTTGCAGTGTAAGCAACTCCGGATGATCATAATGAAATACCTGGTTGCTGTAACATCCCGTTGTTGAAGCATGTAATCCGGTCCATATTGCAGTACGGGAAGGTGCACAAAATACCCCGGGAGCATGAGCGGTTGTAAATGTCACACCCGCTTCTGCCAGGTGATCAAGGTTGGGGGTTATTGCCTGTGTGTAGCCCAATGGGTTTACCCAGTTATTAAGATCGTCCGTAACAAACATGATCACATTGGGCGGACTTTCTGACTTGTCTTTACTACACCCTGCCAGTAAGGGGTATATTGCCAATCCAATCAATACTATAGAAAAGCGGGACAAAAGAGATGAATTTAATCGTTTCATTACCTTGTATTTTATCAGGATTAACTTTTCAATCCTGCTCCGCATTCATTTCGGAGATAATTCACACTTTTCAAGAATTCATTTTCCTGATGCTTTATATCGAAATTATTTTTGTCTGCCTCAGAAGGCGGTTCTTCGATCTTCAGAGGCCGTCCCAACCTGACAAGCTTCAGAAAATCAACAATATCTGAAGCATGAAGGTCAGGAAATCCATCCCAGAATTCAGATGTCAGATAGGGAATTGGTCGCTGAGAATTTGAAATTGTCTCAACATGAAGAGGTACCCCAGGACAGTTCTCACTAAAATATTTGGTGTAATATTTATAATCCATCATTCCTTCTCCAATGGCAGTCCACTGATACAGTGCTCCATCCTCTGAAGCCCAGACCATAACATCACGAACACTGCTACAGATGATGTTTTTGCCAAGCACCTCCAGGGCAATCATGGGATCCTCCATTGCCCAGATAGCATTGCCCGGATCATAAAAAGCACCGCATATATCTGTTCCCGTTTCCTCAATAAGACCAAGAAGCTCCCCGGAACGCATATCACCGGCATGATTCTCAAAGGCAAATTTTATACCTGCTTCGAGTGCCGGACCACGCATTGATTTCATTACCTTAACCACCTCATCAATCTTAGGATTTATTCCTCCATCCGAATAGCGATCACGAATATTGCCTATTCGTACTCCAACGATGGCTGATTCTACGGCTTTGGCCACCCGAATTCCCTCTGCTAGAATTTTCTTGGGATTCCCGTAGCGGTCAGAGAAACTGGAGGATTTCTGGCTGATGCTGCCGGCACCAACATATATGCTTATATCATTGGCCTTTGCCAACTTACTCAATGCTGCAAGGTGTTCATCTTCAAGATTTTCAAATGTTGTCAGGGTGTTGAACTGGACAGAATCAAGCTTGTGTTCAATGGCATAATCAATTAACTGTTTTGCGTTCAGTCTCATACCTCTAAGAGAATGATTGCAAAGTCCAAGAGGTACTTTTGATGATCCCGCAGGTACACTCCTGTGATGCAAAGTAGAACCGATAAGCGGCGAAGCTTGCATTGCCAGTGCACTCAATCCGGCCATTTTTGCAAAAGCTCGTCTTTTCATTTAATAATCATTCCTTTCCATAATTGACTTAAAAATTCTCTTACAGGAAATATTTCAATATCACCCATTACCCTTCTATTATTTTCATTGGATACAATAAGTTTTCTTGCTTCCGGAAATTCTTCAGCAAAAGCTCTTAATCCTTTGGTGTGATGGCTGTGGATTTCAATGGTTGATTTAATTTCAATGGCCACCCTTGCATCCCCAATGATGGCATCAACCTCATAACCAGAAACCGTACGCCAATACGACAGACCTGGATATAGATCGTTGTAGGTAACATAGGCATGAATTTCCTGCATAATGAATTGTTCAAAGGCCTGCCCATATTCAGGTGATCCTTGTCGAAGACTACTTCTGTTCAACAAGTAATTTGTTATGCCCACATCAAAGTAGTAAAAGCGTGATGCTTGTATCACCCTGCGCTTAAATACTTTCTTATATGCAGGTACCATATATCCTATCATCGTATCTTCAAGAATTGAAAAATACTCTTTTATTGTAGGAGCACTCACACCACACTCCGATGCAATATTGTTGAAGTTTAGCATCTCTCCGCATGAAATTGCAGCAATCTCCAAAAACCTGGCAAATGTTGACAAATTCCGGGTAAGCGCCTCTGCTTTTATTTCTTCCTGCAAATAATCCCCAATGTATGCCTGTAATCTTTTCCGGGGATTATTTATCATATAATGCCTTGGAAGCATCCCGTTATTCAATGCTTTATCAATGCTATAATCAGGGATCTCTGCGCTTACCAACGGAAGTAATACATTTCGAATGGCCCTTCCACCTAACAGGTTGGAGCCTGATCGTTTGAGTTTCCGTGCACTGGATCCACACAATATGAACCTGAGATTCCGATTACTGATGAGCCAGTGAACCTCATCCAGCAACTGCGGAATTTTTTGCACTTCATCAATTATAACCAGTTCATCCTCCTTACATGTAAGCAATTCTTCACGAAGCAATCCGGGTCTACGGTTTAATCGCTCAAATTGATTCGCCATCAATAAATCATAATACCTGCATTCAGGAAATAAGACTTTCAATAAAGTACTTTTTCCTGTTTGTCTTGCACCCCACAGAAATACGCTGTCATTTTCAGCATCTTTCATTTTTAAATAGCGTACATACATAAAGTTTTACTTTATTTTATCATGATATTATAAAGTTATTATTTACAAATGTAACGGAATTGAATGCCATATCAAAATGGTCTGCTTTTCATTAACCATTCACGAAAACAGGATTCAAGTTCTTCAACTTTTTCATCATGCTTAGGTGAGTCCGGATTAGTCCCCAGTAAATTATTCATTTCATGTGGATCCGTGTTTAAATCATATAAAGCTTTGATAACATCTTTTGCTGATGAATCCGGCAACATCAATTTCCATCCATCTTTGATGACCATATGGGAGGGGGATGATTTTAGACTGCTCAACCATTCCGTCACCACATACTTGCCGTTTACTTCATCTGTTCCGTTTATTAGTCCCCTGAGACTAAATCCATCCGATTTTTTTTCTGGCATATCCATGTAATCAAGGATGGTGGCAAATAAATTTACAGTAGAAACATAAGAGTCCACCGTAGTTCCGGGCTCAATCCGACCAGGAAATCTGATCAATAAAGGAATATGAGCAGATTCTTCGTAAAAGACCATCTTTGAATACATCCCGTGGGCTCCAAGCATTTCCCCGTGATCGCTTGTAAAAACCACCAGGGTATTGTCCGTTAATCCAAGTTCATCAAGCTTATCCAGTATTTTACCTACCCAATCGTCAACTTCCTTGACCATCGCGTAATATTCAGAGGTGAAGAATTGTATATTTTCCGGGTCCGAATACCTTGAGCTTGCTCTTTGCTTTCGGTCTAAATAGGGTGAGTTCTCCATATCATCGTGGATGCTTTCCGGAATAGGCATTTCATCAGGAGGGAACAGATCAACATAGGATTTGGCACCCAGGTATGGAGGATGTGGATGATGGAAGGAGCAGGTAAGGCTAAATGTGGAATCCTTCAATCTTTCAAGGGCCTTTATTGTTTTTCTCCCGTCGAAGGCTGAGATATGGTACTCAGTGGGTATGGTAGTGACCCCATGAATATCTGATTGCCCTACTCTTCCGCTCACATCCTCTCCCCTGCTGGCAAGATCGTATCTTTTATCAATGGGATGTGCCAGATAAGGTCTTTCAGTATAGGTATCTATAAATTCCCCGGGTATGGGGTCCCTGGGAGGGAAATTTGGGTCCAGATATTCCAGATAGGCTGTCTTTTTTCCGGGTCCTAATTCAGATCTGGACTTGCCGGCTACGGTAACTGGATTATTATATATCCTTGCCCTGAATGTGGGTGTATGCCATTTACCATAATACTCACATGTGTATCCATTTTCGGCAAGAACCTCATCGTAGGTTGGCATGGGCATGATCCCGGTTTTTTCTTCAACATAGGCCAGAGAATTTGAGATTACCCCTGTATTGGCAACACTGCATCCCGTAAGAATGGAAGCTCTGGCAGGTACACATACCGCGCAAGGGGTATAGGCATTTTTAAACCATGCCCCTTCTTTTCCAAGCCTGTCAAGATTGGGAGTTTCCAAAACCGTATTCCCGGCAAAGCTCAAAGCATCAAACCTTTGCTGGTCAGTCATTAGGAAAAGAAAATTCGGAGGATTCTCTTCCTTGCGGGACCGCTCGCTGCATGAGATCGATAACAGAACCAGCACTGTCCCTATAATTATTTTCAGCCTCCTGTGAATTAAAAATCTTTCTTTCATGGTAAGGGTTTATTATTGGACGGATTAATCTTACCTGAATAGATCCCAGTCCTTAGGAACGGGTCTGTCAAACTTATGATAGAGTTTAATCATTTCCGCACCGGCGAGGAAAAGGGGGCCAAAAAGATGATCACCATTACTTACCGTGGGATAACTCAGGTAGTACGCGGGTGATGTACTGCCGCTTACGCCAGGGGTTGATCCGGCAATGTCCCCATTCGGCATGCGCTTTGAGACAAGACCCTGCCAGCCCGCCATAGCCACATCCCTGTAAATGGGATCGAGATAACCCTCATTTACCCCCCTTGCGACAGCATACACTATGTAGACTGAGCCCGAAGTTTCCTCGTAACTATCGGGGTGATCGACCAGGTGTTTCCATAAACCTGATTCGCACTGATAGGAGGAGATGCCTGCTATTTGTTTCCGGTAGATCTCCAATGTTTCTTCATACCCTGGATGATCTTCCGGCAGGCTGGCAAGAATATTTACAAGGGCCATCGAAGACCAACCTATGCCTCTCAACCATTTCATACTGTTGGTTGTTTTCAGTTCAGGGTAATACATCTGATCATATAATCCGGTCCTGGAGTCAAAATGTAACCTGTCCAATTCCAATACCTTTTTAACACAATAGTCAAAATAGCTTGAATTATTTGTGAGTTTGCCCATCCTGGCCATAAATACCCCCTGGGTATAGATCTTGTCAATGTTTTTCCTTCTCGATTTTTGCGATGGATCCTTTTCATACTGGAGGAAGAATTTCGCCACCTGTTCCAGGTACTCCATATATTCAGGCCTTGGGTCAGACTCATATACATTGATAAGTGCAGCAGCCTGTGCCCCGTTATCCCATATCCCCCTGAAGCGCCCGAAGCGTTCCAATCCCTCGATCATATAACCTTTATCTTTGATTTTGTTAAGATAGTCCTGGTTGTCAAAGACAAATTTGAAGTATCTGGTCCCGAAACCTGCGTAATTGTTCTCCTCCAAAACTGTCCCAAGAGAAAGCAGACCATCGTGAACCAGGGCGGAAGTATAATGCCATCTAAGATAAACAGGTTCAACCTTCAGATTCTGCTTTAGGGGCAGATCCTTTGCAGAAGAAAATTTCTCACCGCTTTCCTTATCTACAAATTCAAAAGCTGAAGTACGAATAATCTCATCTGCATACGGACGAAGGAATGCTTCCGTATTTTGACTGTTGGCAGCAGGAATCAGAATAATAACAAACAATACAGTTATTATCCAGCGCTTTTGTTTACGAATAATGATCCGATTTCTCATAGTTAATCTTTACTTAAATTTCCGATTTGTTCCTGATCTATCCAAATTTTTTCGGTTCTCAGCTGCCTGCCGGCACCAATAAACTTATGTAGATAAGGGATGTATACTCACTATTTATCCTCATTTTCAGGATATTCATAAAAACCTTCTGCAAATTCTTCTGCATAATACCAATGAATATTTCCATATGTTCTCGGACCGGTCCAGGCATCCCTGTCAAAGGTCAAAAGGTAATAGGAAGTGCCAGTGTCAGTCGTTAGGGGTATAATTGCAGGCCATACATTTTTCCCGTCCGGATGTTCAGAAAGATTTAATTCACCGATTTTCTTCATCCCGGGATACGTCAGCACTTCCATTGGGCAGGGGGTACTGCCGCGACCGATAAAGACATACCTCTGACCTCCTATTTTTTGAATTAAAATACCCGTGCTGGAAGTAGGTGTATAGACTCCAATCTGCCTCCAGGCACCGTTCCATGAATCTGCTTCCATCAACACCGTTTGATAGCCGCTCTTAGCCTTACAAACCGCCATGCGCCACTTACCCACCGAGGTATCGTAAAAAACCGAAGCATCTTCTTCATTGCCAACAGAAGCATAATTAACTTTTGAACAGGATATTTCCACAAGACCAAATCTGGGGTCAATCGTACTTTCACCGGAATAAATCATATGATCATCACGGTGCGAAGTGGTAAATATTTTCCATTTGTCATCAGTCCTGTCAAAAAACACATCCGAAGCACTCCATTGCCTGATAAGCCCGTCACCTTTATTAAATACAAGGGTAGCTGATATTTTCCATTCTTTGGTTTTTAAATCATAACTGTATATTCCCTGATACAGTTGAGTATCATAGGCTCTTGTTGTCATAGCGACCCAGATTGTATTTCCATCTGTTATAGGTGCACCGTCTTCGTAGTGCAAAACTTTTGGGTCAGCCTGTGCGGTACCGGTTGTAAGATATTGTTCAAATTTTGTAATAGATATACTCTCACCGTTTCCAAGTCTGGCTCCTGCCAATAATGAAAATGTCTCAAGTATGGATTTGTCCCTGAGTTCAAAATGTTCAGCAACATCGAAAGAACCTAAAACCGTCCACTCTCCGTCTTTGACGATCAAAACATTTAAAAATTTGCCTGCAAGATGTACACGTAAAGTGTTTGGAGCACTGGCACCTTGTTCTGATAATGTTTCGTTAAATACAGATGAGCCGTTTTTAAATATCTCAAGTGTAATCTTTTTATTTTCGGAATCAGCATCTCTCTGGGCGATAACAAACCTGTTGTCCTTATCCTTATAAAAAGACAACAGGGCACTTGCAGTGCAGGAATAATGTGACTGTTCCTTAATATCCAAATCAATTGCGACATAATTATATAGTTTCCCCAGGCTGATATAGCTTTCCTGATCTGTCCCCGATTTGTTGGAAATCTCCAGGACCTGTCCGTTCTGTTTAAACTCGCACCCGGGAGAACTGAGGTGAATTTTGGGATATTTTGATTCAACTAAAACATCTTGGGACAAATCCAATTCGCTCAATACTACGGATGAATTATAAAAGTTCCGGACCTGGTAATCTTTAGTGAAATGGAGAGATAATGGATCATAGGTCTGGGCAAGAGAATTTATCCCCATGCAAATAAACAGTACATGACAGACGGATAGTCTGAGAACACTCCATTGTGACTTCAAAACGCTCAGTTTATTTTTTTATCAATTTAGTATTCGTAAAAGAGAATCCTGATTTGACTGTAACTATATAGACGCCAGCTTCAAGCAATTTATTCGTGTCAATTGTATGTTGTTGATTTTCCCATATAGTGCTTGAGTAAACCCTCTGCCCCAGAAGGTTTGTAATTGTTACATCAACAGTATTCATATCATTAAAACTTGTTACATCTATATGCAGTATGTCTTGATTTAAAGGGTTTGGATAAATGTTGACAGATTGTATGTTGGAATTGCCATCATCAACACTGTGATTCACCGTTGAGGGAATATTCACAGCATTTGGATCTATCAACTGAATAGCATCTACCCTCGTGGTTAGAGTTCCCGATTTCTTGTCATAAATGCGAAACCAATTGATAGCACTCAAATCCGGTGTTCCCATGGTACCAGCATCACTGATGTTTAAGCTGAGAAAATTCCACCCTTTGGTTAAATCCCTCAGTTTCCAATTGAACTCATCTTTATCATTTACGCCGGCACTGCCTAATTCTACCTGATTTGACGTACCCATTAAAGAGGGATCAGATACATAATACCAAAACTGAAGTACCCCATTAGCAACGGTTAATCCTGAATTGTAAGGAGTTGAGAATGCTTTTTTAAATTCAGTGGAGGAACTACCTGTATATTCAAGACAGGCAGATCCCTGTAATTGATCTGTGGTATTAAGGGTTATTCGACTGGCATCTTTCCAGCCTGTTTTGTTATCGCAATCATCTAAATAGTTTCCGGGGTCTCCAATTGTTAGTGGCTCATTATCCGATTTACCGCCAAACCACTCCTCTCCTACCTGTATCATTTGCCATTGAAAATTATAATTACCATCAAAGGCCGGTACTGTTATATCGAAAGTGAATATTTTTTCGGCATTCGGTGTTATACTATCTTCCGCACTCAGATTTATACGGTCAAGTCCCCATATACTGTTATCAGCCGGACTCTGGCTTCCGAGTTTAAAATTTCCTTCTTGTGTCCAGGCAGTTGTTCCCGTATTTTTCATGGTAACACTTACAGATACTGTTTCTCCCGGCAGCATCGGGGGTAAGACCTGGGAAACAAATGTTGCATTATTTCCGGTGGGCATGCCGCCTTCCAATAAATTTCTTTTCTTAACACTGTAGTAATGTATTGAATTGTTCTTTGCCAGCCATTCTAAAAGATATCCGCGCAATTCCTCGGCCTTTGTGAGATGTTGACTTTTGTCCGGATTGCTGCCCAGGAGGTTTTTCATCTCGAGCGGATCGGTATTCAAATCATACATAGCATTGATAACCGAAGAGCTTATTGTATATGGAATGATAAGTTTCCATCCATCTTTAATTATCATATAATTAGGTTCGGAATCACCCCTGAAGTCCCTTTCAGTTACTACATATTTTCCATGTTCCTTATCTGTTCCTTCAATCAGTCCACGAAGACTCTTTCCATCAGAATCATGTTCTTCTACTCCGAGATAATCCAATATTGTTGGAAATAAATCGACAAGGGAAACATATGCTTCAACTTTGGTTTCATCTGCTATTTCATTTGGGAAACGCATCAACAAAGGAATGTGCGCCGACTCCTCGTAGAAAACATTCTTTTCACGCATACCGTGAGATCCCATCATTTCACCATGATCACTCGTGAAAATTATCAATGTATTCTCTGTCAATCCCAGTTCATCAACCTTATCTAATATTTTTCCTACCCAATCGTCTATTTCCTTAATAAGACCGTAATAATCAGATATCATATATTTGATTTTGTCGGGATCGGCATATTCAGTCCTGCTCAATCTCCCGCTGGAGCTTTTATAAGGCGAATTTTCCATATTATCGGAAATACTTGCAGGAGCGACCATATTCTCTACCGGGTACATTCCGTAATAAGGTTCGGGAGGTAACATTGGAGAATGAGGGAAATGAAAGGAACAGGTTATACTGAAAGGTTCATCTTTCAGTCTTTCAATAGCTTCTATGGTTTGCCTTGCCTGAAATGCCGTAAATGTATGTTCCTGGTCCATTTGCAATTCCCCATGTTGATCGGGTTGAGAGTGGCTTTTATTCTGATCCTTCAGATCCTGATATGATATACCAAAATATCTGTCCAGTGGATTAGCTATATAAGGATATTTTGACAATCCTTCCACAAATTCCCCTTCTCCCGGTTCCGGAATTTGTCCAAGAGTGGCAAGATAATCCCTGTAAATCCAGGTTTGCCCTCCGGAGCCAAAAACTGATTTCCCATTTGATGTTATTCTGTCAGGATTCTGGTAAATATCTGTATGTTTCGAACTGCTGTGCCATTTACCGTAGTATTCGCAACGATAGCCTTCATCTGTTAATATCTCATCAAAGGTAGGCTGGGGCATAAGGCTTTGATCCACATTATAATATGCATCATTGGTTCTCATTCCTGTATTTTCAACCGTACAACCGGTAAGAATTGAAGATCGTGCAGGACAACAAACAGAACAAGGTGTGTAGGCATTTTTAAAGTACACACCTTGCTGAGCAAGGCGATCAAGATTGGGTGTTTGAAGAACCGTATTCCCGGACAGACTCAGAGCATCGTAACGCTGTTGGTCGGTCATAATAAACAAAAGATTTTTCTTTTGTCCCAATGCTCCCTGAGCAAGAAAGAGGCATATCAATATCCCAAAGCCTACCCTGCGATATTTAAAAATTGAGATGATTATATTCATTAGGTGATTGAGGATATTACAACAATTCAATATATGATTAGTACCTATTTTATCCAGAGTTTTCCGGTATTAACAAACCTGTCTGCATCAGTTATTGTATGAAAATACATTCCTGGTATTAAATCCTGAATATTTAGAGAGGTATACTCACTATAAATTCTCTCTTTCAATACAAGCCTTCCATCCATGCTCAGTAATTCAATATTGGCCGGAAGTTGAGCTTCGGCAACCCGGATACTGATCCTGCCGCTGGCTGGATTTGGATAAACTCGGACCTCTTTATCGTATTGGGACAGACCGATGCCTGATGTGGGTAAGGGTATACCCCGGCTCTTCATCAGCCATTCAATAAAACAGTATTCGAGCTCTGCCACTTTTGATTCATACTTGTATGCTTCAGGATTATTCCCCAGTAAATTATTCATCTCGTACGGATCCTCATTCAGGTTATACAGAGCCTTCATCACTTTTGTTGATGATGAATCCGGGATCATCAGTTTCCACCCTTCTTTCAAGACCATATGGGAGGGTTTGGTTTTCAGGCTGCTCAACCATTCCGTAACAAGGTACTTCCCGTTCTTTTTATCCGTTCCTTCTATCAGTCCCCTCAAACTAAAACCATCGGATGCCTGTTCGGGCATCTCCAGATAGTCAAAAATAGTCGCGAATACATTGGTTAAGGAGATATAAGAATCTACTTTTATCCCGGGTTCAATTCTACCGGGGAATCTTATCATCAGTGGTATATGTGACGATTCTTCGTAAAACATATTTTTTGAACGCATTCCGTGGGCTCCCATCATCTCACCATGATCGCTCATAAAAATTACAAGGGTATTTTCAGTCAGACCCAGGTTGTCAAGTTTATCCAGGATGGCACCCACCCGGTCATCGATTTCCTTCACCAGTGCATAGTATTCAGAAATAAAATATTTGATTTTTTCCGGATCTGAATACAGGGGACTCAGATTATCTTTAATAAACTTATAGGGGGAGTTTGACATATCGTCATTAATACTTTCCGGCAATGGCATGCTGTCAGGCGGAAACATATTCACGTACTCCTCAACAGCCAGAAAGGGAGGTTGGGGATGATGAAATGAGCAGGTTAGGCTGAATGTTGAATCCTTAAGTCTTTCCAGGGCTTTCAGGGTCTCTCCTGCCTCGTGAGCTGAGACATGGTAATCTGCCGGTATGGAAGTAATCCCATGAATATCGCCTTGTCCGGGATTCTCAGATGTATCTTTACCCCGGCTTGCCAGATCAGCCCTCAAAGTGTAAGTGTCATAGAATTCCCCTTCCTGAAGATTCCTGACCGGCAAAAGCGGGTCAAGAAAATTCAGATAGTCTTTTCTCATACTGGGACCCAATTCAGTCGTTTTTGTAGCAGTTACAGCATTGTTGTAGATCTTTCCATCGTATGTCTTCATGGTCATGATTCCCGGTGTCTTTGTATCGTAGGCGGCACCATTATTGACCACCCTGGTATTTTCAACCGTATGCCCCGTAAAAATTGAGGCCCTTGCCGGTACACAAACGGCACAGGGGGTATGTGCATTTTTAAACCAGACCCCTTCATTAGCAATACGGTCCATATTAGGGGTCTTCAGTATGGTATTTCCTGCATAGCTTAGGGCATCAAAACGCTGCTGATCGGTCATGATGATCAGCAGGTTGGGCCTTTTCCCGGTATCATCTCCGGAACCCAAGCTAAGTGCAGGTTTAATAATCCAAATGCAAAGGAAAAACAGTATTATAATACCTTTCTTATTTCTGCTCACTATCATGCTGTAAGATTAGTTGATGTATTAATCATTAATTGAGTAATACGAACTCCGTATATTTTTGAGCTTATGCCTGGGATATTGGATTAATCAACCATTTTGGCCTTGTTCAGTATTTCCTCATCGGGATTAAAACCTATCTTTTCCGCCAGCCTGGTATTTATCCAAATGTTAGACATTTGATTTTTTGAAACCGGGATATCCTGGGGACTGGTCCCTCTCAGGATTTTTTTGGCCTTTTCTGCTGCGACCATGCCCTGCTCCTTTGAGACCTGGGTTAAGCCGAAAACAGCATACGGCATCATAAAGTCTTCACAGGTGACCAGCGGCACCTTAATGTGCTGATCAATAATCTTTAAGGCCTCGTCATGATCCCAGCCTTTTATTGCCCCCCTTGTCTGCAAATAAATGACATCAAAGTTTTCATTCCCATTTATAAAAACAGACTCCCAACTGGCAAAATCATCAACCAGCTCCTGGGTGACTTCCATTCCAATATCGCCTAAGAGGTCATCCAGTAAGGGTCTTGTCTTTCGTGATGTGGTAGTATTCTCATTAAGTACCAGCAACTTCTTCATTTCGGGATAGTAGGGTTTCAGAGTATTCACCATCTCCGTCACCGGCAGTAATTCAAGGATCCCCGTAATATTACATCCCGACAGGTCATACTGATCTGTAGTCCAGTTAACCCCGCAAAAGACTATTGGCATGGGATTATCCTGAAAATTGGGTACTACCAGGTATTTTAGGGCATTATCATCCGATACGATCAGGATATCGGGATCCTCCTTCATGATTGAATCAAGGATCCCGGCAGTCCGCCCTTTAATATATTCCTCGGAAGGATTTCGCTTTGTATCCATGAAATAGGCAAGTATCTCAAAACTGTCGGCGGGTAGTTTCTCATATACTCCCTCAGTAATCTGATCGCTCGGAGGAAATCCCCGATGATAAGAATTCACATATACGACTTTCTTTTTGTCAATTCCGGGCTTCATGCAGGAATTAAATCCGGTAATAAACAAGGCAAGCAGCACAAACGAACGGACTGGAATCAGCAAATTGTCTACAGATTTCATATTGAAGTTTTAATGGATCGTATATAACCAGTTAATGTTATTCTTTTAAAAAACGTAATGCCATACTGTTCATCCTGAACACATAAATTCCGGTAGCCAGGTTAGCGACATCGACGGTATTATCATTAAGTTGACCTTCGGATACGATAATTCCATTGACATTTATCAGCTTGAATATTCCGGGTTTAATGAATCCTGATACAAATAATTTATTCCTTGCAGGTACCGGATATACTCTCAATGCTCCTATTGATTTTGAATCATTCACCCCCGTCATCTCAGGAGTAAGGGGAAGCGTTGGGGTTAAGGCTGTACTGCCTTCAATCATCTTCTGAATTTCAGTACCTACCTGCAGGTACCAGTCGCTTGGCAGCTTGTAGCCATCCTCATTCAAAGGTACCTGGTCGGCTCCAACCGGAAGATTGTCAGGTGTTTCAACCAATTTATACATAGCCGTTCCTTCATCCACCTCATCGAACATTGCCACATACATAAATTTTGAATTCATCTTACATACTTCGTAGGCCTGCTTCCATAAGAAATGACCTCCGTTTCTGGGCTTCCAGTTTCTCATAGCATCGCTGTCTCTCAGATGCTTGGTAGATGCCCCCGGAGAAACAACCGGATTATAGTCTATCCCCATTTGGTTACAATAATCCAAATCTGCCTGCATACGGGATTTGAATTTATCAGGGTTGTTGAAGATTGTACGCCAGGGTGAGATCATGTCCAAACTGTCAAATACTGTTTTCCAACCTTCAGGAGGATTAGTGCGCCAGATAACCGGAACACCTCCACATATATAGGTGCGATATTTTTCCTCACCATTATGGTAAAAGTCAATAAGGTCAGCAGCCTGTTCGGGTGTCCAGCCTCGGGTACTTACTCCCAGTCCCCAGAGTCCATACACCGGCAAGCCGTTTTGCCATGTATAAGCCGGACTCTGCAGAACATCCAGGTCTTCAACCAGGTGTTTCCAGTCGTTTGTAATTCTTTCATACTCCTTATCATCACCCTTTCCTGAATCATGCATGATCCAGAATTTAACTCCATACTTTTCACAGGCAGTCATGAAATCCCTCAGCTTTTTGTCGCCCTGTTCAAGTTTATTCGCCTTATCAATAGACGAAGTAAATCTTTGTACGGCACATCCTTTTATCCCGTATTCTTTCATCCATTTTACATGCAGATCGATGGTAGAATAATCATAGCATGAATATAATCCGGCGGTTTCCCCGTTAGGATAGATCATTTGTGTTTCATACAGCTTGTCCTGATCATATTCTCTCAGGTCAGGCCACATGTCACCGTGTATATGTACGGCATCCGGAATACCACCCTCAAACCAGTGCACCCAGTCATCGGCATTGATTCTTCCGTCCCCTTGTGCAAAATGCCAACCCTGGTAACCATAATACGCACCATATTCCAGTTCATTCTCAAGACCTGGCTGCAAATAAGCTGTTGTTATTGCACTGAAAGTATCTGAAGGTTCTCCGGTATTTCCATAGGCATCACGCATGGTAACCGTATAGGCATAGTATGTCTGGGGATCAAGGTCCCCGTCCCTGTAGTTTGGATTTGTTTGCCAATTGCCGGGTGAACCGCCGGAATTTCCTGAAATCTCCGTAAAAAGGTACTCCACCGGGCCGTTCGCATCTGATCCCAGTGTTGCCGTCATGGTAATGATACTGCCAGATACCCCGGCAGGAGCAATTTGAAAGGAGGCCGGGTCAGGGACCGGCGGTTCTTTTTCACTATCTGCAGCTACCCATTTCAGGAAGAAACTGTTTTGCTCATCTATGAATTGCTCATCTGAAAGATTTGTACTATAAATTTTCACTTCTCCTACATAACCCTTGAAAAACCGGCCTGTATTATTTGTACTACCCAGTTTGACAGCATCACTAAGTGAAAAATCTGCGCTTGCAATTATTCCGGAAATCGTATTCTTACTTTTCGAGTCCCAAAACATATAGCTTCCGGATGCGGCATCATAATTGAGAGCCATAATTATAGGTTTACCGATGTCGACTCCCGGGCCGGTAATTGTTTGCCCTCCAAGGTATACCTTAATACTTCCGGAACTGCTGTAGCGCATTCCAAAGCCTGAAGCTGTGGCTGATGAATTTCCAATCAGGTCATTCCAATTATCGTGCAGTGAACCTGCTTTAAAAGACAGAATTACACAAAAGCCCCCTGTACCCGGTGACTGGTCAAGCCATGTATCGGATCCTTCCCCGCTGAATAATTCCAGCACATTCCGCCCCTCCCCGAAATCAAGCCACGTTAATTCATTTTCCTGCACCTTATATACAGAACCGGTATTTGGAATCGCATCATTCGAATAAGTTGTCTGATCTTTCCATGAAGTCACCCTGCTGGTACCATCGGTGATTATGCTGGCTTCAACGCTTGCATCCAGGTGCTGGATCATTCCGGTCTGTCCCTTAATTGGTATCAGCAGTAGAAATGCAGAAGCAATAACACCTGTTAATCGCCCATGCTGAATTAATCCAATCATTCTAGTTTAAAATTAACCGAAAGGGAAAAGTATCATTTCCGGCCTTAATCCTCAGAATATAATAACCGGAGACACAATCATTCATGTGGATATTGCCCTGGTTATTATCTATTCTACCCTTTAACACCAGACTGCTGGCCGGGCTGTATACCTCATATCCGGCCTGATCAAGGTGTTCCGGCAATAGGACCTGGAATTGCTTATTGGTTGGATTAGTAATTATCTTAATTTCTGAACCGGGAATGAGATTTTCTTTGATACCGGTACCCAATCTGTCTGGAATAGTATTGGAAAAGGGAACCTCTCCTCTCAGCATTTTGCCGGCCAGTCCAGACAACCAGAGGTAATGATCAGAAGGAATCTCTGCTTCATAGGGGACAAAAATGCTTTTTCCGACTGGAACAGTATGGGCACATTTGAATATTGCGGTTCCCTCATCCACTTCATCGAACATGGCAATATAGATCATCTCTGCACCGCTTGCCATTGCCCCGGAAATTTGTGACCAGAAGAACTTACCTTTGTTTCTTGGTCTTTTATCAGATACCTCATTCTCCTTCAGATTGTGCCAGGAAAAACCAGGCCAGACGGTCGGGGAATAGGATATTCCTTCCGTTTTGCACCATGCCACATCCCCTACGATATAATCTTTCCGCCAGGATTCGTATGTTGATTCACTATACCTCCCGACAAGCCAGGGATGAATGACGTCAGCCTGTTTAATGACTTCATGGAGACGGGGATCTCCGTCCGTATCGGATCCCAGGGTTCTCCATCTGCCCGGAATGCCCAGGTGTACAGAACATCCCCCGTATTCCGGATCGTTCTTCACAAAGTCCATGATGTCAAGAATCTCAGAGTAATGGCTTGTTTCCCTCCCACTAAAGCCAATCCCCCAAAAAGCAACCAGGGGCTTATTATTATGAAAAAGATAAGTTGTGCTGTCTCCCTGATTGGTAAGCTTCAAATCATCGACCAGGTGCTTCCAGTCCTCCTTAACCATTGTGTATTTGCTGTCATCCATGCTCCCCAGGTCATACATAAGTGAAATGGCAACCCCGTACTTCTTTGCTGCCTTAATGGCAGATGTAAGTACTTTATCAGCATGCCTGGTCCTTTTTGAATTCGTAAGTACGGAAAAAAACCTCTGCATAAACACCCCATCGATATCATGCTCCCGCATCCATTTAAAATGTAGGTCAACGGTACTTTCATCGTAGGAGGAGAACACGTAGGCAGGGGATCCGTCGGGAAATTTAAATGGTGTAATATATTTGACTTCATACTCATCCATCTCCGGCCAGAAGTCAATGGTGCAATTGCCGTCTTCAAATTTGCCGTTTTTCTTATAATGTGTCCAACCCCGGTCGGCACCATCCCCCTCACAATTAAACCATCCCTGGTATCCTGCCATGGCCAGTCCCGTGTAGCTCATATATTTACTTGAAGCTGCATGCCTGGTCTGTGCAAGGGCCGACATAAAAAGCAACATCAAAATTATTCCTGTGAAAATCAATCTCTGCCTCATAAATTATCCTGATTCTTTAAAGGTTAAGAATATATCATACTTATCGTTGCGAATGTAATTCCATTTTACTATTCCAGCAATTTATTCAATACCGGTAATGTTTATTTCCTTTCAAGAGCTTGCTGTTTTAATAAAATAATGTTGCTTTTAAGCGTATCGATCTGGAAGGTCCGAGAAAGAGGATCGGCATTTGAATACCATGTTGAGAATATTCCATGCTGAGCTTCAAAAAGATACTGCTCTGCCCGAATCGCCTCTGCATATGCCAGGTCAAGGTTCCTTATCAGTGTTTCCCTGTCGGCCTGATACTTGTATGCATAGATGTAATGATAAAGGGTTTTACTCAGGTGGGTCATATAATAACTGAACACTCGTAAATTATCATTAAAAAAAGTCTGCTTATCGGTGTCAAGTTTAAGCATCATCTCTGAGCATTTCACGGCCACTGATTCAAATTTTGGGATGGTTTTTTGCATGCCATTCAGCATTGCATCCACCTGATTTTCAGCATTATTGTATTCTATATCAATGCGGAAAGTACGACCGGGAATACTCTCATATCCGATTTTATGCAATGGATTGAGATCTGGCATTGATTCCGCAGCATAAAACTTATCATACACATGATCAAAAGCCCTGGCATATCTCAGATCCTGGAAAACAAACTGGCGTTCCAATCCCTCAAACTCAGATTTCTTAGGTATCCAATAGGAATTATAGAATTCCTTGTAAAGTCCGGCTATATCTTCAGCATATTTCTCACCAAAATACTGGGTGCAATAATCGATCATGAACCGGTCTGTACTGTAGCTATCGTAATCCCATAACATATTGGCATTTGCTGAAAGCTCGAGTACAAATTCCCTGACATTTCCAACATTTACAACGGAGAAATACAATGGTGACTTATTATTTACATAACGGTAATTGAACTCCATCTTCCAGGGACTCTCTGCAGGTGCAACATGGGCTCCCGTTGATGCAAATCCGAAATTCATGTAATAACCCAGCTTAACGGGTTCGCTGGCATCAAAATTTACAAGATCATCAAAGGGATAATGATCGCGACGGCCTGAGACAAATGTCCATATCATATTTTCACTGACGGGAGGTTTTAAATACCCTTTGGCCATAAGAATTGCCAGCTCGTCATAGAATGTAATTCGGGCATAGGGCTCCTCCTCACCTGTCATCTCCTTGATCATGTCATACTGGATCTGCAGCATCCTGTTTATGACATCAGCTCTCCCTTTATCGTCCTCCGGAGCATCTTTAAATATACTCCAGTAGGGCTGGTCCACTTCCCCTCTGAAAGCAACCGTCCACAGGTTTTCTATTCCGCTTTTCTTTACCGTTTCAGCATTGTACCTGAAGAAATCCAGGATAGCACTCTCGTTTGAAAGAAGGTATTCAGGCGGTTCCATTTCCCGAACCTCTCTCCAGTAGTCCCCCCAGGTTCTGAAGGAGGTATTAAGTCCACTCGTATGATGAGAGGTAATTACCAAACCGTATTTGTCTATCAGGTAGGCATAATCAGTTAACTTATAATCAGGAAGAATGGTAGAATAGGTTTCAATGGTATTGAGCTTAAGACGAAGTGCTGTCTCAAGCCAGACGTTATTATTGTACTCTGAATTCCTTTTCCACGGGGTGAAAAAATCCTGGTCTCCAGGCAGGAGACTGCGATAACGTACCTGTGGTGATTTGAAAAAGAGATCATAGTCCCCGGGTACGCTGATTACATCTTTCTTAACAGGAACCCACGAACTCCAGTGATGCAATGGCGGAACACCAAGAAACTCCTCCGAGAATGTATATATCGCAAAAATAGCACCACGAAGGTCATTTCCATCAAGATAGATCCGGTTGGACTCAAGGTCAGCATATACCCGGTGTGACTCAAATCCATCCAGTTTCTTCAGTTGGTTTGAAGTAACCCTAAGAGCTCCTGAAGCCCGGTTAACAATCACAATCTCAGGCTGGGAGATATCCCTGTCCATCTTCCCTGCAATAGAAGGTTCAGTATCCATTACTCTCATAAAATCTCTCATCAGGGCTTCGAGGGCAATTTTCAAAGGACCCGGTTCCTGGTCCGAAAACACGATCCTTATATTATTTTTCTCAAGATGTATATCTCCGGGTTCAGATGCAGTAGCCTTTGCAGAGATTGTCAACAATAGTGCTAATGTGATGAGCAAGGACTGTGTAAAAACATAAGTTGTTCGCATATGGATTTTATTTGTATACTATTCTCTTTCAGGAAGCTCCTTGGAAAATGGTATCTCACCACGAAGCATCTTGCTGGCCATGCCGGTCAGCCACAGGTAATGGTCGGAAGGAATTTCCTTTTCATAGGGAATAAAAATGCTTTTACCGACCGGGACCGTATGTGCGCCTTTCATTATTGAGGTTCCTTCATCTATTTCGTCGAACATTGCTATATACAACATTTCTGCTCCACTTTCGATCGCTCCTGTGATCTGTTTCCAGAAGAATTCACCCTTGTTTCTGGGTATCTTATCGGAAATATCATCTTTCATATTATGCCAGGAAAATCCCGGGAAAACAGTTGGAGCATACGATTTCCCCATCTCTTTGCACCATTTTACATCCCCGATAATGTTCTCTTTCCTATAGGCTTCATAGCTTTGTTCATTATATCTCCCAACGAGCCATGGGTGGATAACATCAACCTGCTTGAGCACATCATGTAACCTGGGATCACCCTTTGTATCAGAACCCAGTGTTCTCCAGCGCGAAGGTATTCCGAGGTGCACTGAACATCCCCCGTAGACAGGATCGTTCTTTACAAAATCTATAATGTCATATATCTCGGGAATATGGCCCGACTCCCTCGTTCCCGCACTGATCCCCCAGAAAGCGACCAGGGGTTTATCATTATGAAAAAGGTAGGTTGTCTTATCCCCCTGGTTTGTAAGCTTCAGGTCATCAACCAGGTGCTTCCAATCGTCAAATATCAGTTTGTACTTGCTGTCATCCATACCCCCGATATCATACATAAGGCAGATGGCTATCTCATATTTATTTGCTGCTTTAATTGCAGATGTAAGTACCTTGTCATTATGTCTTGTCCTGTTTGCATCCGTTAGAACGGAAAAGAATCTTTGCATAAACACACCGTCAACACCGTACTCTTTCATCCATCTGAAGTGGAGGTCGACGGTGCTCTCATCGTATGAACTGAATACATAGGCAGGAGATCCATCCGCAAATTTGAAGGGTGTTTTGTACTTTACATCATACTCATCCATTTCAGGCCAGTAATCTATAGTACAGCTGCCGTCCTCAAACTTGCCACGCTTTGAATAATGTGTCCATCCACGGTTGGCACCGTCGCCTTCGCAGTTAAACCATCCCTGGTATCCTGCCATCACCAAACCTTTGTAGGTCATGAACTTGCTTTCTGCAGCATGTTTGCTTTGTGCGTTAATTGTTGCATGCAGCAGCAGCAGAACTAATCCTGATAGAAATAATCTGTTTCTCATATTCGATATTATTGGTGTGTTCCTGATTGTGTACGCATTCAAAAATACAATTTTTTCTCAAATTTTCACATGATCAGGGTAGATCTATCACATCTCGAAATTACGGAGATTGTGGTAATTTAACTAAATTGCAGCAGCCAAGGACCCATTCTTTTTTTATCAGAAAGTACTCGAGTAATATTCGGATTTCAACCATGCAAGATAATAGGGCAAAGAATTTTTTTCTCAACCAAAGATCTGGATTCTCCGGAATTATTCTTTCCATGCTTTTGCTGGTTGGATTTTCTTTTCTGAATCCGTCTACTTCATTTGCCCAGGACTATGGCTTAGGATTTTTTGGAGCAGAGTCTTCAAAAGATAATCGCACTAAACTTGATCTTAATCCTGAAGACTATTTTTCATTTCATGATGAATTCGAATTATCATTCAGCCTGCGTTTGCGTCCTCTTTTAGTTTCAGATTTTGGATATGTGGCCCGAATTATTGATAAAAAAGGCAATAATATTGATATTATTTATAATGGGCCGGATTCACATAGCCTGCAAATTATTAACGGAGATGAACTTACAAGTATTTCAGTGCCTGATAATTTACCAGGTCTCTATGACAAATGGACCGAAATACGACTGAAATTTGATTTGAAAAACCGAACTCTTCAGTTAAATACTCCCGACACCTCTTTGGTTGATTCCGATATCGATCTTGATGGCAAGGTTAAAATCTTATTCGGAGCAAACGACTTCGCACCTTTTAAGACAACAGACGTTCCTGCAATGAACATCAAGGACATCAAGATTTACCGCAAGGGCAAACGCCTGCATCATTTTCCTCTCGATGAAAGTGCTGATAATTTTGCCGATGATCTAATTTCCAAAAAGAAAGCATATGTTCAAAATCCAAGCTGGATTAAACTCAAATATCATAATTGGGAGCAGCCTTTTCATTTTACGATATTGCATGGATTCGCAGCTATTACCTATGACTCCAGGGATGAAGAAGTCTATATGGTAGGAGATGAACAATTAAAACTCTTCCAGATTAATATCGATACCATTACCACTATCGTTTACAGTAAGAGATTTACGGACCTTCAGCCGGGAAGCCAGGTTCTCTTTGATACAGTTAATAATATGCTGATCTGTTATAATCTGATGTTTAAGACAGTTCACTCGTTCAACTTCTCTTCATTTGTCTGGGAAAAAATCTCACAGGGTCCCATATCAAATACCGCCTTAAGGTATCACAATAAATACTTTTCAGGCCCTGACAGTCTACTCTATATTTTTGGAGGATATGGGCAACACAAGTACTTTAAACTGATTCAGCGGTATGACTTCAAAAGCCAAAAATGGGATACTCTGCAGCCCGTAGGGGATATTTTCCATCCACGAATGCATGCGGCATCAGGAATTTACGGGGATACTATATATATTCTGGGAGGATATGGAAGCATGTCGGGTGATCAAATACTAAACCCTCAGCATTATACAGACCTGATGGCTTTTTCATTAACAGAAAAAAAGTTTATAAAGAAATATGAATACAAGGCTCCCCTGGAGGATATTGATTTTGCTCATTCAATGGTACTGGATATGGATGATCAGTCCTATTACGTTCTGGCTTCAACAATATTTGAATATGACTCCTATCTACAACTGTTAAAAGGAAACCTGAGAGATCCGGAGCTTATAATGCTGGGCAATAAGATTCCATATGTGTTTGACAATGAGTATTCCTTCGCAGATCTGTATTTATCAAAAACCAGCCAAAAATTAATTGCGGCTACCAGTTTAGCCTATACTGAAAGGAATGAGACGGAAATAAAAGTCTATACAATTTCATTTCCTCCTCATTTCACTGAAACAGAAGACATTGATACTAAAACCCTCCCCAAGAAAGTTGCTCTGACAATACTGATAGTTTTATTCAGCACAGTTCTGATTGTTCTTCTTATCTGGTATTTTAGAAGGAAAAATACCCCTCACGGCATCCATGAATCAGACAGCAAGACGGACGAGTCAGTACCAATCCCGCTTATACCTGAAATTATTTCAGGAGAGAACGGCGTAAAACGAAACAATACCATCCTGTTCTTCGGAGGTTTTCAGATAATTAATAAGGATGGGGATGACATAACCAATAAATTCACCCCACTTCTAAAAGAACTATTTCTCTTAATCTTTCTTAACTCTATCAAAGATAAAGGAATATCCGTCCTGAGAATTACTGAGTTATTGTGGTTTTCCATGGATGATCAAAGCGCCAATAACAACCGTGCGGTAAATATTGCAAAATTAAAGAATCTATTAGTTGAAATTGAGGGCTGTAATCTTAGCCGAAAGACCAGTTACTGGAAAATTGTATTTAATGATACGAGTCTATACAACGATTATTGGTCTAGTTTAAAAATGCTTAATCAGAATAATTTGCAATCTAAGGAACAAATTCATCAATTACTTAACATCATCCAAAAAGGACCATTGCTTGGAAATGCAGATTATGAATGGCTGGATGAATTTAAAGCGGATTTTTCTAATTTGATTATAGATTCCCTGACACAATATAGCAGTCAAATTAAAATAGAATCCGATCCTGAGTTTATTAATAGATTGGCAGATGCTATATTGATTTTTGACATGCTTCATGAAGAGGCCATCAGTTTGAAATGCAGGGCATTGAATACTCTGGGGAAGCATAGTATGGCTATGAATTTGTTCACTAAGTTCTGCAAGGATTACATGACATTGTATGATGAGCAGTATCATAAATCTTTTTCGGATATAATTAAATCCGAAAAAGATTCCCAGCAAAAAAATGATTAGCCAAATCTTTATTTAATCAGAACAAACTTCTTAGTCTCTGCAAAATCTCCGGCATGTATCCTGTAAAAATATGTCCCGCCTGAAAGCTTACTCCTGTTAAAGACAGTAGAATAATGGCCTTTCAGCTTTTTTTCATTTACCAGTGTTGCAACCTCTCTGCCAGACATATCATAGACTTTTACAGAAACCAGGCACGTTGCCGGAATTGAGTATTCAATTCGTGTAGTTGGATTAAAGGGATTTGGATAGTTTTGTGACAATGTATATGAGATCTTGAATTCTGCTTCGGGAACATGTACCGCAGTACGTTTGCAGTATTCCTGCATGCACCATTCTGGCAATGTCTGCGAACAGGAAAAGCTTACTTCATTAATTGTATTTGTGTTATCTCCCCTGTCTAGTATGGCAGGACTTCGATCATCCGGATTATAGACGGTTAAAGAGCAATTGGTCGCAGATCTGATATTAACATCCCAACCACCATTATCATATGCGACAATATTCCCGGTAATACCGGTGACAGGACTCCCATCTATTCCCAGGCCACCAGCGGAAGCAGACACATTACCATTACTATTGAGTCCCTTGTTTCCAAAAACAAGAATATCGACCTCATTATTTTCTATTATGCCATCGGGCTGCTTATTCCTGAACGTGACACCCTGCATTCTATTATTATAACAAACAGCCTGAATATAGTTATCACGTACAATCGATCCCTGTCCGGATGTGCTCGCGATATTAAAACTGAATCCTCCCCGCTGGTTATCATAGGCTTCACAGGCATAAAATTTATTCCCTGTAATGATTTCTCCCAGATCAACCGGATTGCCGGACCCGTCTAATCGTGCAAACATTCCAAATCCGGGTCCGAGGTTCCTTCTTCCGATGCATCGGTAAAACTCAGAATTCCGGCATTTAGGTGTCCATCCATCACTGCCACAATCCTCCGCAATACAGTCATACCATTTGTTGTGATCACCTTTATCGGTCAGTGCATTCCCGCCTGCAAACGAACCAATAAGGTTCCGGCATTCATTATTATTACTTCCAGGTCCAAGGGTGAAATTATCATCTGTCGCATCAGTTATATGCATATCGTGAAATCTGGAACTTGTTACGCTCACAAAATTGAGAAAGCGCATGCTTTTATTGTAATTGGCAGCATTCCCATAATATGTGCCGCCCGACATATCGATGTTTATTGCGCCACCGTTTTTTTCTGTTATTCCTGTCCTACGTGTGGCATCAACTGGCGGGTCCACCCAACCGGCTTCATTCAGCTCAGCATTTCCGCTTAAAGTAAGAGATCCATAAAGAATCCATGTAAAATTTGATGGCAGGTATATGGTTCCGGCGATTACAAAATCACCATTTAACCTTAGTGTATCTCCATTCTGCAAGCTATCCAATGAGGTTTGAATCAGATTGGCATCATCGGTGGTTCCAGACGGTACAATATCAATAGCCGATAAACTGCCGACAATGAGCAATAGTGAAATGGCAGAGGCGATAGGAATTTTCAAATTCACTTTTCTTCGTTTAATTTTAATAAAACCGGAAGGATTCAAGTGTAAACTCATAAGCTATCGGAATGTCTATAATTGGTAGCAAGGAAAAGGAGAACCAGGATGAACCATCTGAATTGTACTCTTTTTTCATGTTTGTTAAAGTAATTTCATTCCAAAACCGGGATCTTCTGAAACCCGGAGTTTCCCATCAATGATTTTATAATCGCCGAAATCTATCTCATCCGAAAGGCATGTGACTCCTTCTATGGTACACACATTCCCTAGTCCAGCCGAAATATGCGCTGTATAATTGGTTTTTAGCATGGATCCCCAGGCATGGGGACTGCTAAGTATATTCATTTCTTTCAGGGAGGGCATCATTTTCCGCCAGGGCGTAAAGCCGTATCCTGCAATATCAGGAAGGTATACATCAAGCTTATCCTCTCGGGCAAGCTGCATGCAAACATCGAAATCGGGATTTCTCTCACCGTCTGCATAGTACGTATCCTCAAACCCGTTCGCCATCATCCAGTCTTTCAGTTTTCTTCCATCCTCAAGGTTTTCAACAAATGGTTCCTCAAACCAGTAAATGGGGATGCCTTCCACCCCTTTGAGAAAATCAATCGCATCCTGCAGGCTGTACATGTCATTTGCATCAACCAGAATACCCACTTCATCTCCGAATTCTTCGTATATCATTTTTACTATGCGGATATCCATTGCCAGTCCCTCGTCATGCGGATACCAGCGCCCGCTTCTCCCGATCTTCACCTTCAACTGCCTGTAGCCGTATTCGTAATCCCAGCGGCAGTTCTCCATAACCTTCTCAATACCGGTTGGATTTTCTTCAGGTTCCAATTCGTCAAAATAGATCATCCCGCTGTAGACCTCCTTTTCCATGGGCCCTGCCGCACCCAGCATCTTGTAAACAGGCTGGTCAAGGATTACCCCAGCAAGGTCGTGCAGGGGCAGGTCAAATGCCTTATGTACTTCTGTTACTATACCTTCAGAAGGTACAATAAGCTGGTCCAGGTTTTTACCCAGGATTGACTCCATAAGGGAAGCTTTGTCAGCTTCCACGTATCTTCCATAAGCCCAGCCTGTTGCACCCTGATCAGTATACAGCTTTATATAATTTGCTTTTTTGTGCTGGCCGTGTATGCCTATTCTTGCATTTTTTCCAACATGCCTTGGCCAGTGATAATTCACAGAACCGTACTCAACCTTGTCAATTACATGCTTTGCAAGTTCCCTGTTTTTTGACTGCCCGGCACATGATGCCAGCAAACCGGAACCAGCCATGTAAGCACCAGCAGAAAGCACTCCGCTTTTAGCTATAAAGTCTCTTCGTTTCATTAGCCAGAATTTAATTATGAATCAATAATCTTAAGTCAATTATATGAATTTATTTTGTCACATCACAAATGTAACCCCAGATCCCGTCTTAACAAAGGCAGGATTTCCCTCCGTGAAGCGGAGCATCGACATTTGAAGGATGCTATTCTGCCGTATCTGTTCCAGGGTATTCAGATATACGGTGTTGAACAATAGCAGATTCACTTGTAAACAAGCTAATCTACAATTTGCTTCATTTCCGATTTCAGGCGTGCAACAATCTCAGGATTATCGAGATAAACATTGTTAGTTTCCCCGGGATCATCAGCCATGTTGTAAAGCTGACCTGCAGGGTCATCCGGACCTGGTTCTATACGATTGGGCTTTGAGAATCCACCGGACCCGAGTTGATTGATAAGCTTCCAGTCCCCCGAGCGGATCAACATCGATCCGTTTCCTGACTGCATTACAATTGGAGGCCTTATCGCCTGGTCATCAGGCTGTTCTCCTTTTAATACAGACAGAAAGCTATAGCTGTCAGGGCCAGCGTTTTCCGGCAAATCTGCAGCTGTCACAGCCGCGAAGGTTGCAAGAATATCTGTAAAACAAATGGTTTGGTCACTTACTGAACCCTGCTTCACTTTGCCAGGCCAACGTACAATGAAAGGCATGCGATGCCCGGCTTCCCATGCATCGGCCTTCATGCCCCGGAGTCCACCGGAAGAGTCATGTCCCAATCGTTTTACATCTTCATCATACCAGACAGGACCGTTATCGGATGAAAAGATCAGCAGGGTGTTTTCAGACATCCCGGCATTGTCCAATGCATCAAGGACCATCCCTATTTGTGCATCCACCATCATCAGAAAGTCACCGTACATTCCTGCACCGCTTCTTCCGTCAAACTCCGGGGATGGCAGCCAGGGAGTATGGGGGGCGGGATATGCAAGATAAAGCATGAGGGGCCTGTCGCTATTTTCCCCACCGGCATGATCTTCGATCACTTTGACTGCTTCGTTCGTAAAACGTGGCAGCACATCCTTTAGTTCCAGTCCCGGAGCAATGCCGCCTGCCCTCCAGAAAGCACCCTGTATGGGCGACCAGCCTTCCGAGAAATTATCTTCAATACGATCTGTAGGGGGAGCAACTGCCCGGTCATTCCGGATGTAAAAATAAGGAGGGATATCTGTCGATGCCCGGATCCCGAAGTAACTGTCAAACCCCCGATCTACCGGTCCACCGGGAAGAGGGTTCTCATACCCGTTCTCAAGAAATCCCAAATGCCATTTACCCACCATAGCGGTATGGTAACCCTGCCCTTTAAGCATTGAAGCAGTTGTCACCTGGTCTTCTTTAATCGTTGGTCTCTTACGCCAGACGCTGACATCGGCGCGAAATGGATACTGTCCTGTCATCAATCCATAACGGGATGGATGACAGAGAGCACCTGCTGCGTGTGCATCGGTGAAACGCATTCCTTCTCGAGCAATCAAATCTATTGTTGGTGTTGGAATCTTTGATTGTGGATTATAGCAGCCCGGATCACCATAACCCATATCGTCAACAAGTATTATTACAACATTTGGCAATTCTTCGGGAGGTGTACATGCACTCATACACCAGGTAATTATTAAAAAAAATCCCAAACCCAATTTTACGAACCGGCGCCGGGATGAAAACTTTTTAATTTTGAGATCCATATTTTTAAAGTGTTTGGTTAAAGTTCGATGATCAGGTTTTAATGAACTTCAGGTATTGTAGGCCTTCCCGGCTTCTTATCTGAAGAAAGTATATTCCACTCATTAAGGTTCCGGTCTGGATCGCAAAGTTTACTCCGGCATTTTTGTACTCCATCACCAGCCGTCCTCCTGCGTCGAGGATCCGGATCATTTCCATATCATATCCGGATGAGATATGAAGCGCCTCAAAACATGGATTTGGATATAAATATACACTAGATATTCTTTTTTCCTGTAAATATTCCACTGAGGTTGCAGTATTGAGTTCAAACCAGTTTATTTCAAACCGGGATTCATTTCCGGCCTGAGCGTTCTGAAGACTTAATGTAAAATCACCTCCCGGAAGACCAACCTCACTGGAAAAGGTATGCCATTTGCCATCTACCATCCCGGGACCGGTAGACACTGTAGCCACCGTAGTATTATCTGCCTTGATATCCAGGTCCCCTTCCTGAAGGATTTTCATGCGGATATCAAGTTTATATGTAGAAGCAGAAGCTATTGAAATATCATAATCTGCGTATGAGCTATTAGCCAGATCAATGGCCAGAAATCCACCGCAATCGTCTGAAATGATCTTTCTCACCCCCTGCGCCCCGCTGTAATCCTCTGCCTCGATACGGGACTCGGAAGAAATTCCCTCTTCGTACACAAATTCAACTTCCGTATAATGGTTCTGTGAATTGTCGGAATTACCATACCCGGTAATTCGGATATATCTTGCAGGAATCTCCGGGAAGCTGAACAATTCCGGGCTTGTCTGTGTACCGCTGCTCTCTCCGCCGGTTATTACGGGAGTCCAATTGGCACCATCCACAGAGACATCCAGGTCAAAATAAGCAACCCGCACATGCCCCCTTTTAAAAGCAATCTTGATGCCTTTCAGACCTATCACCCTGCACAGGCTATACTTAATCCATGCACCCTTACTGGCCACATCCCAGTATGTTTTGAGATCACCATCCATTGTTTTGGAAGTGGTCTCCTGAGAAAGGGAAGCAGATATGTCAGTAATTGCCACATCCATTGCACCTTCAGGATAAAGAACCAGGGAGGATAACATTTTATCAAATGATCCAAGATATGGTATCCCGGATGTAAGAAGCATATCACCACCACTGAGGCTATCCTCGCTGAATATTGCAGCATCATAACCGGTTGCCAGCACCATGGATCTCGCAGCGTTTGTCCCTATTCCTGAAAGATCTACAGAATTATAGACACCCTCCTGGTTCAGGCTCTGAGTTTTGCCATTGTAATATAGTCCATCGTAAAGTGTCATAAGCTGTCCTGCCTGAATTGCCGGGGACCATCTTTTGCTTGAAGTTTCCTTGGGTTCAGCCATCTCGTCCAGCCAGTTTTCAAAGGCAATGGTCATCATATCCATGGTATCCGGATAGGTAGAGGCCAGATTGGTGGTTTCTGATATATCTGCATCCAGATCAAACAACTCAAGCTTGTCCTTTATGGCCACAAGTTTCCACTTCCCATATCGGACAGCCCACTCACCCTCTTCACCTCCTTTACTCCAGAAGAGCTTCTCATGCAGTTCTTCAGATTCTCCCGTCAGCAGCGGAAGGATGCTTTTCCCATCAAATGGCTTCTCGGTCGGCTCAGCCACTCCAACTGCATCCAGTACCGTTGGTAAAATATCAAGGGAGATGATCGGAGTCTTAATTGTTCTTCCACCGGTATATTTTGCCGGCCAGCTAAGCACAAAGGGGGTACGTATCCCACCCTCCCAGTTCGTCTGTTTATAGTCCCTCAGCGGAGAATTATTGGCACTCATTGATGAGGCGCCCCCATTGTCGGTTAGAAAAATTAAAAGGGTATTATCCCAAAGGCCTTCTTCTTTCAAGGTCCTTACCACATCACCCACACCTTTGTCAAGATGCCTGAGCATAGCCATCAGGATATCCCTTGTAGGATCACCCGTATTAAAATCCGCAACATCTTCTGCAGGTGCCTGTGCCGGACTGTGAACAGCATTATAGGCCAGGTAACAAAAGAAGGGTTCTGCCTTATGACGTTTTATAAAATCAACAGCTTCTGCGGTCAATAGATTTGTCAGGTAACCTGAATCTGATATTTTTTCGAGTCCCCTGTAGAGAGGAGAATCAGGATCATCAAGATCATAATAATCATGGGCACCCCGGCCCATAAACCCATAAAACTCGTCGAAACCCCTGGAAACGGCATTGTATTCAGGTGTGAGTCCCAGGTGCCATTTACCGAAGGCTCCGCAAACATAGCCTTCGGGTTTCAGGTACTGTGGAAATATGGTCTCATCAAGTGGAAGCCCGGATCCACCCTCGCCTGAATCATATATTCCAGCACGATGCTGATACCGCCCGGTCATGAGTCCCGCTCGAGTTGGGGAGCAGGTATTCCCTGAGGTATATGCCTGTGAAAAAAAGATCCCCTCCTCTGCAAGTGAATCCATATGCGGTGTTAGCACCTCGGAAGGGTGATGCGGGTTGAAGCTGATATCAGCATATCCCTGGTCATCGGTCAGGATTACTACAATGTTCGGTTTGGTCTGGGAATATATAAACTGGGACAGCCCCAGGGTGATCGTCAGCAAAAGCAGGCATGTAAAGAGGTATCTCATAAAGTATCTTATAAATTATTCAGTGAGCAATAATTAAACGTAAATAATTGAACTTAATTTTCGCTTAACGTATAATTAATCATCCTGAAGAAATATAAGAAACTGGCCATTTGATTTAATTGGATTATTGTCCTAAATTTATTTGCTTACCTTCAAATTAATAAATTATTAATTTAAAATTAGTTTGACATATATACCTTTTATAATAGTATTACTACATGAATCAAACCTAGATAGAAACCGAATTTAATAACCTGAAATTATTCATTCACTAAATTCTAAAACTATGATTTGCCGGCAAAAACTAATTTTTCTTTTTGCCATTTTCATGTTTACATTTTCCATGAGTTTTGCTCAGGCACTGATTGAGGGAAAAGTAATTGATGAAGATGGGGCGCCAATTCCTTTTGCAACTGTGGTGATTGAAGGAACAACCACGGGAACAACAACAGATCTTGAGGGTGTCTTCAACATTCGAGCCACCCAAGGCCAAAGATTGGTGGTTCAATTTGTGGGTTATAGGACAGAGACTGTTGAAGTCACTGATCCCAATGAGATGATTATTCTTACACTGCAGATTGATGTCACGCAAATTGAGGATGTTGTGGTAGTTGGTTATGGTGTGCAAAAAAAGGAAAGTGTGGTTGGTGCTATTGGTACCACTACGGGTAAAATTCTTGTTGAACAGGGTAATGTTACTAACCTTAAAGATGCATTGACCGGTCTCATTCCCGGTGTATCCGTACTTTCATCTTCTGGTATGCCCGGAGGATATTATGAAGACTCAAAGTTTCATCAACCTACCGAGATTCTCATCCGGGGAAAAGCAACCTGGAACGACGCCTCCCCATTAATTTTGGTGGATGGGGTTGAACGTGCAATGGAAGATATCGACGTCAATGAAGTTGAGAGTGTTTCTGTTTTGAAAGATGCTTCCGCTACAGCTGTTTTCGGGATGAAAGGTGGCAATGGAGTAATATTGATTACTACAAAGAGGGGAATGGAAGGTAAAGCAAGATTCAACATTGAAGCACAAACATCTTTTGAGACACCTTCAAAAATTATTGAGGTTATTGATATTCCTGAAGCTGCAATCGCAAGGAATATTGGTCTTAACCGAATCCGCCGATTTGGTAACGAAGTTTGGGATGAATTGTATCGTGCCGATCAGGAGATTGAATATTTCAGAACAGGAGAATATCCCTATGTTTATCAAAATCTCGATTGGATGGACGTAATGTTGAAGGATTTCACAACTTCATTCCGACTGAATACAAGTGTCAGGGGAGGAACGAAAACCACGAAGTATTTTGCTTCAGCCAGTTATAATCATGAAGGTGACTTATTTAACGGAGTTGATGTTGGCCAGGGCTATGTTCCTTCATATTCTTATGACAGGTTTAATATCCGGTCGAATTTTGATTTTGACATTACAAAAACGACTAAGTTGTCTGCAAATATTTCGGGAATGCTTGGGAATCAGATCTCACCAGCCGGAACTGGAGCAGAAATCCAGTTTAGTATTTTTAACCAGTTAGCGGGGAATGTGCCCATTATGGTTTATGAGGATGGAATACCTGGGGCTGACCAACGACGGTTTAGGGCCGATAATCCTTATACAAAATTTAATTATACTGGAATAGAATCAAATCTGCGAACCACAATAAATATGGATTATAAATTAGATCAAAATCTTGATTTCATTACAAAAGGACTATTGTTATCAGGAATGTTGGCTTATGATAATACTTTCAATAATGACGGCAGAGGTGTCGAGGATGGGGGTCAGACTTCTAAAACCATTGATAAAGAATTTTATCTGAATGGAGGATATTATGATAAAGAAACAGAGACTTACATGCTGGATGGTCAGCCAGCCAATATGGAAGTCTGGACCCTATATGTTGAAGATGTTTCTCCATACCAGGGATTTGGATTTGTCAGAGAACCTAATACTTATAGCGCTGAAGACAATAGCCTTAATTCGGCATATCGCTCCCTGTATTACCAGTTGCAGTTAAGATATATGCGCTCTTTTGGAGCTCATGGTGTAACGGGTATGGCAATGTTTAGCCGGTTTAAGTCTGAAAGGGGCGGTAACTGGCCAGTAAAGCGTGAAGACTGGGTAGGACGACTTACCTATGATTATAATCTGCGTTATTTTCTTGAAATGAATGGTGCTTATAACGGATCAGAGAAATTTGGTCCGGAATACCGTTTCGACTTTTTTCCGTCAATTGCCGTAGGCTGGATGGTGTCAAACGAAAATTTCTTTAAAAACAATCTAAATCGGCTTGACAAATTCAAAATCAGATACTCATACGGTATTGTCGGTAATGACAGGGTTAATACTGGCAGTCAGTGGCCTTATCTTACCACCTGGGGTATTTACGATTTGGCCTCAGAAGAATCTGCATATCATGGTTATCCTTTTCCATATAAAGAATATACACTATACCTTGAAGGAAACCCGGGAAATCCGGGTCTGCGCTGGGAAAAAGCCAGGAAACAGAACCTGGGATTCGAATTCGCAGCATTTAAAAATATGATTTCCTTTACTGCAGATCTGTTTAACGAATACAGATATGATATGCTCCTGGCTGCTGACCAAAGATCTGAAACGGTGCCTCCGATTTTTGGAAAAGATGCTCCACCTGCGAATACCGGTGAAGCAAAATCAAAAGGTGCTGAGCTTGAATTGATATTTCGCAGTTCGATCCGTAATGAATTTTATTATTCTATAAGTGGAAACTGGTCTATGGCCAGAAGTGAAGTGATTTTTAAAGAATCACCTGATTTGATGCCAGAACACCAAAAACCTGAAGGCAAGCCTATTGGACAGACTTTCTCAAGCCAATCCACCGGATTTTATGAGAGTTGGGATGATTTATTTTGCGCTACCGGACCATTTAATGAAGCCGACGCGGCATCTTTACTGCCAGGGGATATGATTATGCTTGATTATAATGCAGATGGCTCATACCGTGACAATTATGACGGTGCTCCTTATGGGTATCCAACTTATCCGCAAAACAATTATGGTATAACTCTGGATGCCAATTATAAAGGTATACAGTTTACAGCAAGGTTTATTGGAGCATATAATACAACAAGAAACATTTCAGCACATCTGTTTTATGAGGATAATCTTTACGTTCCGGTACATATACTGGGTGATACATGGACTCCTGAATATGGGAATGAAAACCCAAGCTATCCGGCACTGGCATTGGATGATAAATTCTATACACCACTAGGATCATATAATCAATGGGATGGATCTTTCTTCAGAATACAATCTATTCAATTGTCATATACTTTACCGGTAAATGTTAGTAATAAGCTGAGAATGAGGGGTGTTAGGCTCTATGTAAATGGAAGAAATTTATATGTTTGGACCAAGATGCCAAACGATGGTGTAGGCGTGGATCATGGGGGCAAGAACTATCCGACTAAGATCCAATTAAATTTCGGTTTAAATATCAATTTATAAAGTTTTATATAAACAAAACATATTATGAAGAGATTTAAATTATTATTAATACCACTCCTCGCATTGACAATGATGCTGAATAGTTGTGAGGAATATCTGAATATACCGCCGGAAGCTGATATTTCTCAAGATGAGATTTTTGGTTCTTATGAATCATTCCAGGGATTTCAGGACCTCCTTGCAGTATATGTGGTTGACTACAACAGGCATGGTGCGAGAGCGAATAATTCTATTGCCGGTGAATGCCTGGCTGCATCAAATTATGCTCCTGCGATAGGAAATGATGGCAATTACAAAACTATGTTATCAGGCACTGGTCCTTCAATCTTCGTAACAAACAGATTTTTTAATTCAGGTTTATACAGCGAAATGTGGAAATCTGTCCGCATCGCTAATATGTGTCTTGAAAAATTAGAAGAAGGAATCTTGACGAAGGCAACTGAAGAACAGAAAAATTGGTTAAAAGGCCAGGCTTTATTCTATCGTGCATTCTTCCATTATGAATATGTCAGGGCCTGGGGAACTATACCTTATGTTGACGAGGTGTTTTCCCCCGATGAGCAAAACATGAAACGCCATTGGACTTATGAGAAAGATGGCAAAACCTACAGGGATGTTCAGGCAGTTTTTGAAAGAATTGCAGAAGATCTTGAAGAGGCAGCAAAATATCTTCCCAATGTATGGGAAGGTGAAAATATTAACTGGGGACGTCCTACAAGACTGACAGCATTAGGATTCAAGGCCAAGGCTTTTCTGTTTTCAGCAAGTCCGCTGTTTAATGAACAGGCAACAGGTGTGTTGGATTATGATAAGGACTTACTTGACAGGTGTGCTGTTACATGCCAGGAGGTGATCGATCTGGCGATAAGCCTTATAGGTACCCAGCCTGCCGGTATGGCCGTGGTGAATGAATATGGGTTATGCGATTGGGCTGATTTTAGAACTGTTTTTGCAACAACAGACAGAATAATGCCAGGTACAGCTGAAGTGCTGTTTAGGGCACCGGTTGATCGCTACGAAAAAGATATTGTGACCAGGCCGAAAGCCAGAAGTTATGGCTACAAGCAAATTACAGATCAGGCTGCGGCCAATGGCTCACAAATGTATTTGGATAAGTTTGAAATGAAGGACGGATCACGTTATAAAATTGAATACGACCAAGACTTAGTCAAGAGATGGGATGACAGGGATCAGCGTTTCAGATTCACCTTCTATGTGCATAATGATATTGTGGATGATATCACAGTTGCAATGTCTGCAAGCGACCTGGTGAAATTCGGGGCATTTAACAGCAACTGCATTAGAAAATTCTACCCGGATAATGTGACATTGAACAATCTCCGCGGCGCTACTTATTCTACTCCATTATTGCGTTTGCCTGATATCTATCTGACCTATGCTGAAGCTGTCTTTGAAAGTACAGGTAGTTACAATACAATACCCTCAGGATTAAAGCTCAGCATAGGTCAGATAGATATCAGGCAAACGCAATAATGGAGTAGAATAAGTAGCGCCGCGGAGATTGTTCAATGTCACATTATCCGGG
>DRHS01000023.1 GCA_011053095.1 Bacteroides sp. | reverse complement strand
CATTATCTGCCAACCGGTATAATCAGGCTGCTGCTGAACTGGCTAGCCTGTTGAACCAAACAGAGACCACATTTCCCGGTACAGAATTAAGGATGGTTTTTGAAATTTCTGCTAACTTAGACTGCGACAAGTAAGGAGTTCTGAAATTGAGGTATGCAAACTAATAAATCAAAGGTAGTCTTTAAGAACTACAATTTCAACCAAAATCTACTTCTTCCTCCTTCACAGGAAGAGTTAATAGACCCTAACTATTCAGTTCGTGTGGTAAATCAGGTAATTGATAACCTTAATCTGGATGCAATAATAACTAGTTCGCCTTGAAAAACCTCACAACATATTGACAATTAGTGATATAATGTTAAAAAGTTGTTGAATTTAGAGTATATTATTTGCAAGGTTATCCCGAAATTGTAGTAAAACCTTGCAAAATGATCGGAAAAACAAACAAGAGTGGAAAAACCGGCCATACTGGTTCTTCGTCACTTTTGGGGAAATATCAAATCCATAGTCAGCAGGCTAAACGTCTGCTAAACAGGTATATGAGCTGTCATTTTCATTTTTTAAAATAGCATTAATTATCTGTATGTGGCTATTAATCTATTACATATGATGGTAAACAACTATTTTACATGCCAATGCAAAATCTAAATAAAATCGAACATGCCGATAGGACTGTAAGGTTTTATGCATCAGTCAAATCTAATCAGTTAAAATGGCTAATGCTTCCCCAAATTTGACGAAGAACCGCCATACTGACCACCCTCCTACGATTTAAATTGACCACCTGCGCCGGAGCAAATTGACCACTCCCATATTACCATCAAAAAAAGAACCTTTTTCACGTAGTCAGTACCGATTTGTGTCCCAGGAAGTCTCTAATATGTATCAATTCAACCTTTGACTCCAATAAAAACATAGCCTTGGAATGACGAATGGCATGGCAACTCAAACGATCTGGTACTAAAGTGTATCCCATCAGCCAAATGTGGACAACTTACCATGGAAGATACCAAGATAGAAAAAGACAAGCAACCAGTTGAATCCTACATCAAAGAAATCAAGCGAAATACCCGAAGCCGGTGCCCAGGGTACCAACACCCTGAATAAGGAACTTCTTGAGGCCGCCCGCAAAGCCGCCCTAAAAGCCCGCTTCAACCGAAGCACCGATGCTGCCTCTATACAGCAGGGCACTATTACGTATCATTTCTTGCTGAAATAAATTGTTATTGAAGTTACCAGAAAGCCACTTCCACATCAGAAAAAATGAATCTTCGCCAAATAACTTCCAGGAATTCCTTGGCTACGTGGACGGTTTCATTAATTACCTTAATTGAGGTTTGGGATACTTTTTTATCTTCGCTAAACTAATCCATACTAAACATGAAATCTTATAGAAAAGAACTCTGGTTCGATATCAAACAGCGAAGAGAGTTGATAAATATTACGCCCGAAGTGCAACAATGTCTCCAAGAGAGTGAAATTACAGACGGTTTGATACTTGTGAACGCAATGCATATTTCCGCATCTGTATTTATCAATGATGATGAATCAGGACTTCATCATGATATTGAGGTCTGGCTGGAAAAGTTAGCTCCCGAGAAACCATATTCACAATATCAACATAATGGTTACGAAGACAATGCAGACGCTCATCTGAAACGGACTATTATGGGTCGCGAAGTAGTCGTTGCTGTCACCGATGGAAGGATGGACTTTGGTCCTTGGGAACAGATCTTCTATGGTGAATTCGATGGTAAAAGACGTAAGCGAGTTCTGGTAAAAATTATAGGGGAGTAGGGCTTATCCTGTTCTCCTGAGCTTACCTGAAAGTGTTATTATCAAATTGGGTTGGTGTTCACCAGAATAAGGCCTTCCCTGACCCCACTTTCAGCAAGACAGGACTGTACATCTGGGGTAATATTAATGAGCTGCCTTCTTTTGGTAATATCGAACCAGAGTTCTTTTCTGAATGATTTCATATTCTGGGTTTAAGAAATTAGTCAATCCCTAATTCTTTTTTTATTTTTTTAATCTTAGCAGCCATTTCCTTCCTTGCTTCGGGGTATTTGCTTCTGTCGCTGAGCCTGCCTTTTACGCTGAAGTAGAATTTAATCTTGGGTTCAGTGCCGGATGGCCGGATGGATACTTTTGTGTTGTCAGCAGTGAGGTATTGGAGAACATTTGATTTTGGAAGGTTTACAGATGTCTTCTTTCCGGTGGATTTGTCCAGACTGGTACTATCGAGGTAATCATAAATATGGTTGACTTTAGATCCTGCCAGTTCCTCCGGAGGAGTACTTCGGAAGTCTACCATCATTTTTGCTATGAGCTCCGCACCTTCCTTACCTGTTTTATATGTAGAAACCAGTTCCTCATGGTAGATACCAAACTCCATGTATATGTCAAGAAGCAATTCGTACAATGTTTTTCCTTCTTCCTTAGCCCAGGCTGCAGTTTCGGCAATCAGTGCACAAGCCATTACAGCATCCTTGTCGCGGACAAAATCACCTGCCAGGTAACCGTAGCTTTCTTCTGAACCAATAATAAACTCTTTTTTTCCTTCCTCCCTGCGCATGATATCCGCGATGAATTTGAATCCGGTGAGTACATCAAATATTTCAACTTCGTATTTTCCGGCGATATCGGCAAGCAGTTCTGTGGTTACAATGGTTTTTACAACATATTGATTCCCGGTGATTTTACCATTTTCTGACCATTTTCTGAGCAGGTAATAATATAGTAATGCACCAGTCTGGTTCCCATTCAGTAAAATCAATTTTCCTTCAAGGTCCCTAACAGCGATTCCGACCCGGTCGGAGTCCGGGTCTGTTGCCATTACAAGGTCGGCCCCTACTTCACCGGCTTTATCGAGAGCCATGGCCAGGGCAGCTGATTCCTCAGGATTTGGCGATATTACCGTTGGGAAATTACCGTTTACCTCATCCTGCTCAGGAACATTATATACCCTGGTAAAACCGTATTTAGCGAGGGCCATCGGAACCAGTTTAACACCTGTTCCATGTATGGGAGTATATACGATCTTTAAATCGTGTTGATTCATTATGGCTTCGGGTGACAGGGATAGTTCCGTCACGCGGTCAATATACAGATCATCGAATGAATTGGGTATGGTGTCTATCAGTTGCGGATCTCCATCAAATTTGATCTCATCTATCGAGGAGATTTTTTTTACCTCTGCAATAATGTTCCTGTCATGAGGTTCGACTATTTGTCCCCCGTCATCCCAGTAGACCTTGTACCCGTTATATTCTTTGGGGTTATGTGAGGCGGTAATGATAACGCCTGACTGGCATTGAAAATATCTGAGTGCATAGGAGAGCTCCGGTGTCGGCCTCAGGTCAGAAAAGATATATGCACGTATTCCGTTTGCAGCAAAGATGCCTGCACAGGTTTCTGTAAACAAACGGCTGTTATTCCGGCAATCATGGGCAATTGCCACTTTAATTTCTTCGAGCTCAGAAAAACTTGACTTAAGGTAATTACACAATCCCTGAGTAGCCATTCCCACGGTATAGATATTCATACGATTGGTACCGACACCCATCAGTCCCCTGAGTCCACCGGTACCAAATTCAAGGCTTTGATAAAATGATTCGATGAGTTCCATGGGTTCATTTTCCATCATGTCCCCAATACTGTTCCTTGTATCATTGTCGATATTGCTATCAAGCCAGGTCTGGGCTTTCAGGCTTACTTCCCGTAATAATTCCTTGTTTTCCATGCTGAAGTATTATTTAGCTGTTAATTCTAAAATACACTGTTTTAAACTTTCTCTCCAGTGTGGTATTTCTGTAGAGTAATCATGGATGATTTTTTTTGTATCCATTACGCTGTATCTGGGTCTTGGTGTGGGAGTGGGGTAATCATTTGATTCTACAGGTTTTATGAGACAATCACTTCCTGCCAGATCCTTTATTGCAGTTGCGAATTCATACCAGCTGCAGATCCCTCTGTTTGAAAAATTGTATATGTCCAGTCTTGGTTCCTTTTTCTCCTTATGATCCGACTTTACCATCCCCAGAATTGCCGAGGCAAGATCTCCTGCATTTGTGGGAGATCCTGTCTGATCAAAGACCACCTGCAATTGTTCCCTTTCCTGACTTAGTCGAAGGATTGTTTTAACAAAATTGTGGCCGAAAACCGAGTACAGCCAGGATGTCCTGATAATAATTCCAGAGCCCGATTTCCTGACAGCTATTTCCCCTGCCAGTTTTGTCTTTCCATAGATTGTCTG
>DRHS01000022.1 GCA_011053095.1 Bacteroides sp. | reverse complement strand
GGTGGATCCTTGGTGAGGCGCAAAGAATCCTGGTCAGCAACGCTCACTTAATGCCATTTCTTGAATCAAAACTAACAACCAGATCTGAAATCTGGGAAATACGATATTGCTAAGCTGACTTTTTCAGCAAGCCCTATTTATATTCTCAAATTCTTCCATCGTTTTATATCCCAATGCTGAGTGTCTTCTCCGACGATTGTACCAGCTTTCAATCCATTCAAAGATTGAAAGCTGGGCCTGCTCCTGATTCAAATAATTCTTTGAGTAAATCCACTCAACTTTGATTGTTTTGAAGAAGCTTTCAGCAACAGCATTGTCCCAACAATTCCCCTTCCTGCTCATACTACGGGTTATCAGTTTGTTTGCATTGAGGATATTTGCAAATTCCTTGCAGGCATACTGGATCCCACGGTCTGAGTGGAAAATTAATTCTTGTGTTATAGGTCGGTTCCACCTGGCCATTAGCCAGGCAGGGATAACTGTTTCCTCTGCCGATAATCCCGTACTCATGGACCAGCCAATTACCTTCCGGTCATACAGATCAATAATCACTGTCAGATAAAGCCAGCCGTTTTTCGTGCGAACATAGGTAATGTCAGAAACCCAAATTTGACCAGGTCTTGTGGCCCGGAACTTCCTGTCCAACACATTGGGAACAACAGGATAATTATGTTTGGAATCGGTCGTTACAACGAACCTCTTTGGCTTTCTAGCCCAAATGCTGGCCGCTGATACTTAAGACAAATGAATAATTTACACAAGGGTCGTTAATATAATTAAAACACTAATAGCACAGATACGATAGTTATGAAAATCCAACGCAGGAGTTTTATTAAAAATACAATAGCAGGAGCAGTTACGGTATTTCTTGCTGGGATCCTTCCCGGTATAATGCTTAAGGGGTGTAGTTTGAAAACTGACATAAATAAAACAAATTCGAAAAAATTAATAGTAAAGGAGATACATCATAATGGTGTTATCGATATTGATTTAGCAGAACAATTACTTGAAAGCAATGCTGATTTTCAATTCATTGAAATCATTAACTGGACTAAGTATCCTTACAAACCTGAGGTGAAATTTAAAATTGCATATGTTAGTAATCAGATATTGCTAAAATATTATGTCACTGAAGAAAATATCATGGCAAAGGAGACCAGGGTAAATGGCGAAGTGTACAAAGACAGTTGTGTTGAGTTTTTCCTTTCAACTAACGGGAAAAATGCTTATTATAATTTTGAATTCAATTGTATTGGAATACCTCATGTTGCTTATGGTCAGGGAAGGGAAAATAGAGTCTTGATAGATCCTGAAATATTGAAACTAATTAAAGTAAGATCTTCATTGGGAAATCAGCCGGTTGAAGAAAAAACGGGTGGACATCAATGGGAAATAATGATAGTTATTCCAAAAGAGTGTCTGATATATGATAAGGATATTGTATTAAAAGGACTTAAAGCCAAAACAAATTTTTACAAATGCGGTGATGAAACATCAAAACCACATTATGTAAGCTGGAATCCAATTGGTACTGAGAATCCTGATTATCACCAGTCTTCATATTTTGGAGAGCTCATATTCGAATAAATTAATGATATTATGACAACCAGAACCATTTTTTTTGTCTCTCCGGACCTCATGATTATGAATCATTTTCTCAATTTACATCTAGCTGATTATCTGTATTTTATAATAATACACTTTGCCAAAATCCCCCTATGAAAGGGTAAATCCTTCTCCAAAAATCCTTCTCCAAGTGTTTCTGGAACAGAAGGACAAGTACTTTACCTATATTGGTAAGCGTAGGAAATCCTGGAAGGAGACGGTGAAAAGGACCAGGAGTCTTTTATATTATCTGCCGAATAACTCATTGAACTCCAAGGTAAAATCGAGAATCAGCGCAGGATATGGATCACCTTCCCGGAAAATAATTATAAGAGGAAAAGGATAATCCGTAAGGTGCTCTCCAACAACAGAAAATGGTTCAAACCAAAAGTAGTGTCCCGGGCAGGATCGTGAGCATTGCCAAGGATTATGTTCACCCCATTGTCAGAGGTAAGGAAGTAAAGAAGGTCGAGTTCGGAACCAAGGTGAATATGATACAGGTCGATGGCATCAACTTCATTGAGTATCTTGACTTCGATCCCTTTAACGAGAGCACCCGCTTGAGAAACTCCATCTGGTATGCCCGTACGATCTTTGGAAAGATTACCCACATCTCAGCAGATGATATCTATGCCACCAATGCTAATCGGCAGTACTGTACCCAGCAGAATATTGTCACCAACTTCAAGCGAAAGGGACGGGCAGGAAAGCAAGAGGAGCATCGACAGATCATTGCCCGTGAACTGCGTAAAGAATTGGCAACCCACATGGAGGGTAGTTTTGGAACCGATAAACAGCCCTAAAGCCTGGACAAGATTAAAGCTCGTACAGAACTGAACGAGATCCATGGATCTTTTTGGTGCGCATACCGCCAATGCGGTCAGGATCGCCAAACGCTTTGCCCAAGAAAAGCCATCAAAATTAGTGGCATAAATTAATCAGGACCAATCATATTGAATCTGGATGAGATAACTATGCCCAAAAATCCTTGATTTTGTGCACCTAGTCAGTAAATAGTCTAAAAATGGAACCTATAACGGAAAAATCCAGGAAGATTTTTGGTGATCTACGCGGATTATTATTTCGTTCTATTTAGCGAATCTCCCTATATGAATTTCCAACCTGATCGAGTGTTCCAATCATGGTCGGGCATACTGGATTAAAAGATGAAAGCATCCGTCTTGTAGCCCAGGAATAACGGTATTGAGCCGAATTCTGCCAGCCGATCCCGGACTTCAAATCCCCATGGTTTTTCTGACGTAGTCCCTGCTCATCTTTATGCTATCCCTCAGAGCTCGGGTAGGAGTAAACCCTTTCTCATGCGCCAGTTCAATGACCACGTCACCCTGAAACCCTATATCCTTCAATGTATCCCCGATCTCAACGAAGTCCACATCACCTTCCCCCAGGGATTCGGGCCATTTACCATTCTGCAGCTGGTCTCTCAGGTGCATGAATACGATTTTCTCCCTGAATTCATTAAGGAACCAAATGGGATCCAAACCTGCCCGTAAAAGCCAGTTGAGATCCGGGCCCAATTTTACATCCGGAATTCGCTTCAGGGTCCCTTTCAGATCAAAGAGCTCGTTCTCCACCTCGTAGGTATGATTATGCAAGTTCAGCACGATACCGTTACGCTTCCCCATCTCTATCATTTTTAAAAGCAATGTCGCCTGAGCATCCAGCTCCTGTTCCGTTTTGAGGCGGCCACCCAGGGGATGCCCAACCGAAGTACCGAAAGTCCGGGCCTTCAGTGCCGCCAAATTGGTCATGATATTGTCTACATCCTCCAGTATTTCGCTGTGCTTTGACCTATCCCACATATCGGCACCATAGGAGGTCCCGGTCAGTGCAACTCCGTATCGATCGATCAGTTCAGCAATGATTTCCACATTCCCCGGGTCTCTCAAGGGATGCTCCATTAATTCTACACCGTCCAAACCAGCATATTCTAAGTCGGAAAAGATCTCCACCAGTATGGGGGAAACATCATAACCGGGCATGTTTTTCGCATATACCCAGATATGAAGGCTAACCGGCATCTTCTTCCTCCGGCCGGCTGCCCTTGCCAGCATTGGAATTCCCATGCCGCTGGCTGCAACAATAAATAATAGAAATTCTTTTCTTTTCATTTCAAATATTTTAATTAATTGTTCTCATGTAATTTACCATAATGATGTTTTCATCACCTTTTGTGATGTTATTGAAAATATTATAATGGACCTTTCATCTGAATTTAGGTTGTTTTTTAAGGGTTTGTGAATTTTTTCAGAGTGACCATCCTTCCCGATACGTATGCTTGATCCATTCTTCTGCGGACGCCTTAGCCGGTATGGTCAGGTACTTCGTGTCGAAACGGGGATCCCCGTTGATCACGGTGAATTTATCGGAAGACACTACCCTGACCTGGTTGGTTTCACTAACATTAGTCAGACACATATTCAGCTGGTCCCATTGGAGGGTCTTGTCAAGCTCCTGCAGGCGGATCGCCAGGTTGCCCAGTAAAACACTCTCGGACAGTGGTCCCGAATATTCAAAATTGGAGCTGGCTTCCATACGGCTCTCCGGACTTTCCTTACATGCCCTGATCCAATCATTCCAGTGCCCGTCTGTCCCGTCCTTCACACGCCGAAGGGTTGGTTCAGGTTGCTTGTAGTTTTTAAACAATTCGCCGGGGAAAGTCAGGATGCTATTCCCGAAAAGGCCGCATGACAATTTCCCCTTTGTACCGACAAATAATGCTCCTCCGCTCCCGTCGCCCATCCTCAATCCTTCGTCAAGGTCATCGGGGCGGTCCGGCCGCAAACCGCCATCATACCAATACAGTGTAACGGGTGGCATAGCAAGTCTGGGCAGGTTTACACGGGCTGGAAATTCATATTTGATCATTGAAGCGACTGGGGCGCTTTCAGTATTTACCTGGGTTGAACTCCCCTGAATGCTGAACGGGTATTTAAGTTTCAGTGCCTGGAAAACAGGATCAAGGATGTGGCATCCCATATCACCCATTGCACCCGTCCCGAAGTCCCACCAGGCACGCCAGTTCCAGGGCGTATAAGCAGAGTGATAGGGGCGCCATGGTGCAGGTCCCAGCCACAGGTCCCAGTTGAGGGTCTTGGGAACCTTCATCTTTTCCGTCGGACGTTCAAGTCCCTGCGGCCAGATGGGACGGTTGGTCCAGGCGTGGACTTCCCTTATCTCACCGATGCCTCCGTCCCATATCAATTCACATATCCTGCGAACTGACTCGCTGGAGTTGCCCTGGTTGCCCATTTGAGTTGCCACCTTGTATTCCCTCGCTGTTTTGGTGAGCAGTTGTGACTCATATACAGAATGTGACAACGGCTTCTGGATCAACACATGCTTGCCTGACCTGATCGCCGCCATGCCTATTACAGCGTGGGTATGATCAGGGGTGGCAATCAGTACGGCATCGATGTTTTTCTGTTTTTCCAGCATGACCCTGTAATCCTTGTAAACTTCGGCATCCGGATAATCTTTGAATGTCTTGGCTGCATAGTCCCAGTCCACATCGCAGAGCGCAACGATGTTCTGTCCGGTGATCTTCCCCAGATCACGCCGGCCGATCCCGCCAACTCCCACACCGGCAACGTTCAGTTTATCGCTCGGTGCGACATGGCCCAGTCCGCTGACCGCAAAACTGGGAACGATGGTAAATGCAGCTCCCGTCGCAGCGGTCATTCCGATGAACCGGCGGCGGGAATGGGTTGATTGATTTTGCTTTTTACTCATTTTAAATGGTTATAATGGTTATGACTTGTTCAGGTGAATGACTTGATTGGGTCAGGATCCGTTGAATTCACGGATCCCTTCCAGCATGGCCGCCAGGTTTTCCACCGGCACATTGGCCTGTATATTATGT
>DRHS01000021.1 GCA_011053095.1 Bacteroides sp. | reverse complement strand
TCAGCAGAGTTTTATTATGTCTCTTTAGTATATGCTCGCTCATGAACCAAAAATATGCATTTTCATGCATACGAAAACCTTTAGGTTTTCTTAACTTTCCTCTTTACCCCGAGGCAGAGCCTCGAGGAATTCTTTTGATTAAATACAGAAAAGAAACCCATTACGTGGGATGAATTATATACCGGGGCGTCATCCAGTAAAACCAGGTTTTGTCCAACACTGCCTCCTCTAACATTAAAACCAGAGGCACCTTCACCCACGGTACTAACTCCTGGCAATAATTGAATGCTTTTGATTATATCTACCTCACCCATAAAGGCTGGCATTTTTTGAATAGTTTTCATATCCAGCTTATCAACACTCATTTCTGTACTTGTCACATTATGATCCCTTTTCTCTGCCCGGACCACAACTTCATTAATCTGCGTTAATTCTTCAACCAATTCAAGATCATGCCGCTGATCGGCAAACAGTTCAATATGCTGAGATCTGGTTCCATATCCTATATAACTGAATTCAATTGCATAGCTTCCTTCAGGTAAGGCCAGGGAATAGAATCCATATTCATTAGTAACGGTGCCAATTCTTAATTGAAGAATGTAAACCGTTGCTCCGATTAAGGGTTCTCCATTTTCAGAGTCTTTAAGATATCCGTACAAAGTCGCATTTCCGGATTCACTTACACCTGTAGAATAGCATGGATTATACACCATTACAGTTATAAGCAATGCCAGGATCAGATTGGATAGTTGATTGATTTTTGTCATTGCGATAGTTATTAGGGGTTTCATATTCTACTTAAACATACATTGGTATATACTCGATGACAATTACCTGGAATGTACAGTATAAGATTTGGGATGAGTTGTTAAAATTTTGGGATAGATGGTTGAATCCGGGATGAATGGTTTAGATCCGGATAAAAATTTTGTATTACCTATTGCAGGTTTGTTTCAGATACTTATAAGTTTCAATCTGAGCCCTTATCTTTCGGTCGGAACCAGTTTGCTTGAGTATATTATTATGTTCGCTATCAAGGATCCTTGCCTTGGTATTGTCTGCCAGCTGTAATCTCAGGATTTCCAGGACTTCATTTTTTATGCTCTCATCATATACCGGAAAACCAAGTTCAATTCTCCGGTTAAGATTTCTATTCATCCAGTCTGCTGAGGCCATATAGATCTCCGGATTTCCATCGTTACAGAATACAAAAACCCTTGCATGTTCCAAAAACCTGTCGACTATCCTCGTTACAGTTATGTTCTGGCTGTATTTTTTACCCGGAACCAGGCAGCAGATACCACGTACTACCAGGTCAATTTTTACCCCCTTTTTACTCGCTTCGTAAAGCTTATTGATCATTTTTTTATGATCCAGCCCATTCATTTTTAAAATCATCCATGCCTCTTTGCCTTCTTTCTCATTCCTGATCTCCCTGTCTATCATTCTGGTGAACTCTTTCTTAATGTTCACCTGAGCCAGCAATAAGTGTTTCAAATCTGGCTTTACCTCCTGATTTTCAAGAAAAACAAACAGGTCTTTCAGCTCCTTTGTAATCCTGTCATCACTGGTAAATAATCCGTGATCTGCATAGATTCTGGCAGTCTTTTCATTGAAATTACCTGTACTCAGGAAGGCATATGCTGCCTGCTTTTTCTTAATCTGTTTTTTGATAACAAGTGCAACTTTTGCATGTACCTTTAAACCAGGAATGCTGTAAATAATCCGTATTCCCGCTTTCTTCATCTTCCTGGCAAACTGCAGATTTGAATACTCATCAAACCGGGCCTTCAATTCAACAAAAACAGTAACCTTTTTCCCGTTATTTCTGGCGTTTACCAATGCATTCACAATTGCCGAATCCGATGCAACACGATATTGTGTGGTCTTTATCTCCTTTACCTCCGGATCCATAGCTGCTTCATTCAGGAATCGAATTACAGGATCATAAGAGTGGTATGGAAAATGAAGCATCCAGTCCCGAGTTGAAATTGCCTCAATCATTGTAGGAAATGAATCAAGTTCCTTATTTGCCAGTGGCGGAAGAGATTTTACCTCCAGTTTTGGGGACAGTGGATTGGGAAGGGTAAAAAGATCTGAATAATTATGATATTTTCCACCCGGGACAAGATTATCTTTTGATAATTTTAAGGATTCCCTTAGAAATTTCAGAAAAGACTCAGGTATATCACTATCATACAGGAACCGCGATGGTACGCCGGTCTTTCTCCTTACCAGTGAGTCGCTTATCTTAACTGCCAGGTCACCGGTAAATTCATCCTCAATACCCAGGTCAGCATCGCGTGACATCTTGATACTGTAAGATGACTCTACATCGTATCCGGGGAAAATGGCATCAAAGTTCATCCGTACTATATCATCCAGGAACATAACACAATTTTCCCCGTTATAAACAGGCAATTCAATAAATCTTGGAAGCCGGTCGCTTGGAATATTAACTATGGCATACCTTGCCATTCGCTTTGTGTTGACCTCACGGCCGGGATCTGACTTCCTAATTAGTTTCACCGCCAGGTATATTGAATCATCCTGGAGAAAGGGAAGGATTTTTCCTTTAACCAGTAATATGGGATTCAGGTACGGAATGACTTCCTGATAGAAAAATCTCTCAATAAACTCCTTACGGGATTTACTCAGACGCTCATTCTGACGTAATATGATTTTATTTTTCCTGAGTTCGGGAACCAGTTCATTCCAGAATACCGAGCCAAACTCATTCTGCTGTTTATCTACAATCGTAAGGATCCTCTTCAATATTGAAGTTGTCCCTTCTTCTGTATCCGATCTCCGGTATGCTGCCACCCTTACTTTATAAAACTCATCAAGATTGGAAGAATAAATAGCGAGGAATTTAAGCCTTTCATAGAGAGGCAGACTACTATCCTTTGCCTCATCGAGAACCCTTCCGTTGAAAGACAGCCAGCTGATATCACGGTTTATAAACTTGTTTGTTTTCATCATCTTTTGAGATTGACTTTCATAATTGTAAAATCATCATCCAGTTTACCATCAGGGCTCTGTTTTTCCAGCATTTCATAAAGAATTTGCATTTCTGCACCGTTCTGAGTTTGATGAGTTTTCAGAAAATCTTCCAGATCCTCCACAGTCATCATTTCCCCATCCCTCTTAATAACTTCATAAACTCCATCGGTATAAAAATATATAACAGCACTACCTCCCAGTTCAATATGTTCAGACTGAAATTCATGATCCTCTTCAACCCCTATCATTATGTTCTTTGATTGTACACTGGCATGGATTTTCCCTTCCTTAAAGATCAACAGGGGAGGATGCCCTGCACCGGCGCATATTAACTCATCCTTCAAACGGTTGTAAACTGCATACCACATAGTAATGAACTTGGCGCTATGCTCACTCATCTGGTAAACTGAGTTCAACCCTTTCAGGACTTCACCCGGATTCCTGAAATCTGTGTTTTTGAGATTCTGAAATCTCAGGGTATTTAATACTGAGACTGAGTGAAGTGCAGCATCCAGTCCATGACCGGTAACATCAAGTATATAAATCGCAAAATGTTCATCATCAATCCAGTGATATCCAAAACTATCCCCTCCCAGTTGCACTGACGGAACGATCTTCCAGTCTATCCTCAAATCCCTGTTTTCGACTGGATCAGGCAATAAAGATCTCACATGACATGAAGCCTTTTCAAGATCAGAATTAATTATGGCCAGGTATTTATCTTTTTTCTCATTTAGCACCCTGAGTTCTTCTTCCGATTTTTTCAAAGCGATCTCAGTTTTTTTTCTGTCCGTAATGTCATCCGTTACACCTACGATATGTGTTATCTCATTTTGTTCATTCTGGTAGGGATAATAGGTTACGGCATAATATCTTTTTTCTCCTCCCGGGATCATGAAGGTGTCTTCCTCTTTAAATATCTCTCCACGAAAACATTTATCAATCTTTACTTTTATCTCCCTGGTGAATTTTTCCTTGCCCCATACTTCGGCAACAGTTTTGCCAATAAATTCATCCCTTGATTTACCAAATGCCCGGCAGAGAGAATCATTCACAAGTTCGTAGATATAATCCCGGTTGATGAGTGTCATCAACTCACCGTATGAATTAACTATAAATTTATACTTCTCCTCAATTTCCCGTATTACATCAGGAGTTTTGTCATTAATTTCAATTGCATATTCAAGTTTTGCGATCTGTTTCCTTGCGAGTTCGAGTTTCACAATTAAATCTTTGCGGGAGTCTGAACCTGCTGTCATTGGAAGGAATATTTATTCAGATTAATGTACAAAATAATTAGTACAAGCGGTGAATTAATTACAGGATTCTGCATTTAAATATTCCAACGACTTATGCCGTTTAAGGAATAAGTGTAAATTTAATTAAATTGGCCCAGGCAAATCCACTATCGATGAATGATCATGCTGAATTATTTGGTTAGAACCCCAGGATCAGCCATATTATTATTGACGTTCCTGCTTTCTCAGGTGACAGTATCAGCACAATATTCTGACTCGACAGATATTGCTCCCGCCTGGCATCAGAGAACAGCTGTTCAGGTATTGGCGGTACCAACAATTCTAATGGGAGCCGGTATTGCTACAATGGGTGATAACGGTCTTTACAGCAGCCAGGACGCTTATGAATGCATCCAGGAAAAATACCCCGATTTTCATACCAGTATTGATGATTACCTGCTGTGGGTGCCAGCTGCGACTGTATACGGTTTAAACCTTGCAGGAGTTAAAGGGAAAAATAATTTTGTTGATCGCAGTCTGATCTATGTTATATCTGTTTCCCTGGCTTCTCTCACATCCACTGCTATAAAAAATACCACCGGTGTGCTGCGCCCAGATGGCTCAGCCAATAATTCTTTCCCTTCCGGTCACACAACAGTCGCTTTTGTGTCTGCGACTTTTCTACATGAGGAGTACAAAGACCTGAGCCTATGGTACAGTGTAGCCGGGTATTCAGTAGCAACAGCCACAGGCGTTCTTAGAATGCTGAATAACAAACACTGGATGTCTGATGTGTTTTTTGGTGCCGGTTTAGGAATCCTGTCAACGAAAGTAGTATACCTTGTTTACCCCCACATGAAAAATATGTTTGGATCCAAAAATAACAGTAGTAATTTAACATTGATACCATCCTTATATAATGATCATTACGGGATCTATCTACAATATAGATTTAACTAATTAAGATGTTGGGATTTTGAGTAGAATATTATCTGTCAAACAGAAAACCCATTCCGAACCTGAACAATAATTTTTCTTCCACTGATGATTCAAGGAGGATGGTAAATAAATAATCCCGTTTTAGCGGTGAAATGTAGAAACCTCCACCATACCCACTATGCCATCCTCCTGTGGAGTTGCCCTCAAGCCAAACTTTTCCCACATCATAGAACCCAATAAGTCCCGTTTCAAATGGAAGGAATGGGTTTTTCACTTTCCCAAGGTGGAAACGGATTTCAGTATTAAGATAAGCGCTTGCATCTCCGGTAAACCGGTTTCTCAAATAGCCTCTTAAATTATTGAACTGTCCCAGATAGGTGTACTTATAATAGGGTATCTCCTGCCCATAATTAATACTACCTCCAATCTTTGCTACCAGTGTAACAGGAATAATCACTTCTCCCGTAGCATAGTATTTCAGGTAGGACTTTGCCAATCCGAAGTTTCCGGATGTCCCGTCTATTGTAATATAACTTGTGTTTTCAAGAAGGAACTGAAGCCCTCTTGTGGCAAATTGCATCCTGTCACGAAAATCCAGGTAGAACCTTGCATTGATTCCTCCCATTGTTATCATGTCAGAGCCAGGGATATTGCTCCCATTCATGTCAAGTAATGAATCCGAAAGTATATCCGAATCGAAATTTTCAAACAGAAGTCCCATTCTGAACATTCCTTTTTTGAATAGCTCCTTTTCGGTAAAAAGATCTGCCATCAATCCTTTAACACTTGCTTTGTAATAATCAGCATCATATAAATCAGGATCCTTTATAGTATTATTCCCCAAACCAAAGAAATTGTAATACGGATAATTACGTCCAAAATCAGCACTGATTCCTACATTCCAGTCACCCATCACATCCTTCCATCGATTTTCCGTACCGAACTGTATATTCCCTTTTGTACCGGCCCGAATGTAAATATCATGGCTGCTTTTAAAATCGGTCTTTCTGAATCCATGGGTGGTATAGTTGAGTCCGAAGGAGGCCACCAATCCATCATCACTTGAATAAAATATCAGCGGCTTCGGAAAATAGGTATTGTATGCAAACGATTTACGTTCGTATTTATTAATATCAGTATCATCTGATGTGAAGTTCTTTGATTCGGATCCCAGATTCAGCACGGTAGATTTATTGTCGTATATCAGGCTGTGTTTTTTGGGCCCTTTAACCATCGAACCATCACTAATTTTATCATCCCCCGGTCCCCCGATTACACGTATCAAAATACTCTTATCCGCTGTTCCATTCAGGTTAAAAATGTCCTCCCCATCCAGTCCATAAATACATATCTCTTTTGTTTCATCCCTTAGAAATTCACGGCTAAACAAAGGTTCATCTAAAAAGATCCTTCCATCTTTGGTTCGTTTGTACATTTTTACCTTCACATTCCCAGATGCCAGTCTTTCTACTTCAAAGAATTCATGCTTATTTGATCCTACCACATCCACCTGTCTGGCAAGCAGCATATAAAAATCATCAACTGCATCCGGCAATTGGGAATTTCTGGATTTCAATTTTTCGCCAATTTCGATACCAGAGACAGGTATAACCTCGGATGGCAAAGATGAAATGGCCTTATCGATGACCTCATCCGTCATTGTCTGCTGTATTTCCTCTGAAATTTGTTTCCAGTCATCACGATCAAGTTCTGTAAGCAATGATCTGTCAACGTGTCTTCCAGGCCAGGTCAAACTTTTAATACCATGAAAATCGTAATCGAAATTTTCAACCATTGGCATGGCCCATTCTCTGTCTGCAATATATGGCAGTAATCCATCCCACTTCGAGAAAGCATGATCTCTGTCCCGCGGAATGGGGTAATAAACTCTTTTTTTCCCCTTATCAAATCCAGCCCATTTCCAATTGTCTTCATGCCTGCCCCAGTCACCGACCAATATATCAACCACCCGGGCTTTCCCGAGCACATGGGCATCAACGTAGTAGTCATTATCTCTGTACAATTTTCTATAAAGTCCCACACTCCGTGTAACATCATCAGCCCCCATAAATCCCTCAGCCTTTTCATTGGGGTCCTTGGGACGGTCTTCAAGCATTCCAAACAATCCTTTTAAGGGTTCCCTGAAAGCACCCAGGCCAGGATGATCCGGCAAAACATATAAATCAGGTCTGGCGTGTAGTATCTCAGTTTCATCAAGAAGAGAGGATACAATGATTGCACCATAAGGATACTCAGTTGCAGTAACTTCTTTAATCATTACCGAAATAAAAGTGTTTCTGAATTCCATTGGAAGTGCGTTGACAAGATTTTTATCTACTGACCGGAATGCATATTCTTTCCCGTCATTTGCCAGAAACTTTAATGTGGTTGTCTGCCTTCCTCCTCCAAGTGCAAATGGTTTTATGCCACTTTTTGTGGTGTCGAGATTCAGGTAGGAGATGCTCACCGGGGTCATCCAGGTTTCCCTGTAAAGTGAGCCGAGAAACAATTTTTTAAGACCCTTGGCCCTATATGTACCGGCAGTAACTGTTATTGGTTCAGTTGGAAATGCTGTTTGTTCCTTAACAAGGATTTCTTCTTCCTCAATACAGGGGATGTAATACCGGTTTATCGGCAGTTTATTATCTGCTTCATCACTACAGGCCGACCTGAACAAAGTGCGTGAAAACAATTCAGTGGGTGTGGCGTTGCCAATTTCAAAAAATCCAATCCGGATCTTTCCATCTTTATAATATTCAATTCTGGTATAACCATATTCGGACCCTGAAAATAACAGACCCCTCTCCTTCCCCGTCGGCTCATTTTCGTTAATACTGCCGGAAACAACCTGGAAACCTTTCTCTTTCTCCAACAACTGTAAACTATAGTCATGGGCCGAGGCATATACAAGGCCGGGGTGCCGGGTAAGAATATCACTCATTGCATCGATAAATTCCTGATAGTCATCATTGGCCATATCCCTAACCGTTCCTACATTCTGTCGATAAGCTGCATAAAAACTGCCAAATATTGGTACTGGTACCCGGTTATCCGGGTTAGCATCGGCAAAAGGAAACATGTGTTTTTGAAATGTCATATGTCCCCCATATACACCAGCAGAAACAACCGGGTGATGACCAATAATCAGAATATTTTTGCCCACAGATTCCTCTATTGCCTCCTTCAGGCTTTCAATAAACTCTTCTTTCGTTAGATTACTGCAATCAGCATCCGGTGCCTCCGGGATATCAAAGGGATGCATCCACCATTGAGTGTTGATCGCGATGAGTCTTAAATTTGGGGTGAGATCAATTATTTCCGGTCCCGGACATCCTTCTGATGGTAGAAATATATTAGAACCATCCCGCAATAATTCAACCTGTTTCTCCAGTTTCCTGACACTTTTCAGTCCATCAATTCCCGAATTATTCCAATCCTTATCGCCGGGAGTAAAAACTAATTGAGCATTTTTATTGTCAGCAACCAGATCAAAAAAATGTTCAATTCCGGCGGCTGAACCATCAGGCCTTCCTTGCTGCAAAATATCTCCAAGGTGTATTACAGTAAATGGACTTTCTTCAGTTAGGAGATGCTCCTTCAAACCAGACAGATGGGAAATATTTAACTCTCTGGTAGAGGTATTGCCAATAAGATATACAACCTGATCAATGCTTTCGTTTTCCTGGGCAATACAATAGTTTGCAGAAAATAAAGCGCAGATGGTCAGCAATAATGAGATCTTTTTCATAGAAATCATCAATTTACAAAAAAAAATATCCTCATCTAAATGAAATTTTTTATCCGGGCAGTCCAGCGTGCAAACAGAATGGTTTAAATGAAATGAACCTCCCTGAATATTGATTAACTTGTTACCTTTCAATACCAGGCCTGAAAGCGATATGATTGTTTACGGAACATGGGAAATCTGGCTGATCCAGACATTACAAAATTCCGATGGTTGGATAAAGCCGTTTATGGAAATGTTCACCTGGGCTGGTTATCCGCAGGCCTATATGGCAATTGTTGCCATTATCTACTGGTCCTTCGACAGGAGACTGGGATTGAGAATGGCCATATTTCTTCCCATTACAGCATCTCTTAACAGTATATTAAAGCAAGGCTTTCATGCTCCACGGCCCTTCTGGGTTGATCAGAGTATTATTGCGATGCATCCTGAAAATGGATTTGGGATGCCTTCAGGTCATGCTCAAGCAGCTACAGTATGGCTGCTTGCCGGAGCCTATCTGAGAAAGAAATGGTTCTGGATCATTGCCCTGGTAATGACTCTGGGGGTAGGTATTTCAAGGCCCTATCTTGGAGTTCATTTTCCAAGCCAGGTCATTTTAGGCTGGCTGATCGGAATTGCAGTAATTATTTGTTTTATACGATTTGAATCAGCGGTCTTATCCTGGCTGAGTAAGCATAAATTTTCACATCAGTTATTAATTGTTTTGGGATGTTCTGTGCTTATCTTCCTACTTGGTTCCATGTTTGTACTACTGTTGAACACATGGAGCATGCCTGCTGACTGGGAAAGCAATGCCTCCCTTTATCTGCCGCTTGATAAAGTGGGACTAAAATCATACGGCCTGGCATCCGTCGCCGGAAACACCGGCAGTTTCCTTGGAGTTACTATGGGCGCATTATTGATGAGCCGGAAGGAAGTTTTTGATGCCGGAGGGATCTGGTGGATTCGCCTGCTGAGGAGTTTTATTGGATTGGTTTGCCTGATTCTTCTATATTCAGGTTTACAGGTAATATCTCCTGACAAGAGTATGAATTTTCTTTATGCCGGTTGGAGATTCCTGGGTTTCTACCTCATCGCATTATCGGCGGTATTTCTTATTCCTCAGCTTTTTATCAGGTTGAATCTCCTGAAAAATAAATCATGAGTTCAGATGCAGGGATCAAAAAATAATCCTGTAGTACAGGAAAAAGAATATCCCCTGCTGGTAGGCCATTTCAATCTCTCCTGAGCTACTGTTGTATAGTCTCTCCCACTCGTTTTGCCTGTTTGTAATATTTGTAACATCCATGGCTACTTCATGACGAATTCTGGGACCGTTATGTTTATATCCGGCTCTGACATCAATTCTGAAATAGGTAGCCAGCCTTTGTTCAAATGCCTCATCATAAATATATACATCATCTTCTTCCTCAAGCGTTTTCTCCTCATCGTGTGGGATAATCCTCCTTCCTCCGGCAGAAACTACCCTGAAATTAAGATCAATAGCACCGTTTTGTTTCACAGGAATTTCATATCCCGTCAGGGCATTTACGTTCAAATTACTGTTGAATGCTGTATTCCTGGTTATACCATCACTTCCCTGGTATTTTGAATCAAGCAGAGAGGTTGTAATCAGGAAGTAATAGCCCCTTCAGAAATTTCTCAAAAGTGAACTCAATCCCAAGGTTTTTTCCTGTCCCCTCATTTACAAGGCTGTCCTGACTTACGTTATTATTGGATCCCGCTCCTAAATTGATCAATGAGTAAGTGCTGGATCTTCTTTCTACAGGTACATTGTAAAGAATTTGCTGGTACGCTTCAGCTTTAAACCTTAAGTCGCGCGAAATTGCCAGATCATATCCCAGGGAAAAGTGGTGGCTCCTGGTTAAGCCCAGGTCCAGGTTGGTTTCTGTATAGTTCTCCCGGTCCCACTTGTCATCGGTATTCGGTGTCCTGATGAAATAATAGAAGAAAGGGTGCAACTGGCTATGGGAGCCATATCCCAGGCTGATTGTCTGGTTGTCACTAAAATACCATCTCAGGCTGGCGCGAGGTTCCAGAGCTGAGGAATTGTTCATGAAAAAATGCGTATAATTCAGTCCCGTATACAACTCCAGGGAATTATTGAACCGGTGTTTCCATTCAATAAATCCATTAAAAACAAACAGCTTATCGTTTTTTAAAATATTTGGCGGATATTCCACCAGGCTGTCACCTCCGGGCACACTGAATAATTCAATCTCATTATCAAGATAATAATCAACAAAATTGTTTTCCAGAGAGAGCCCTGTATTTAAACTGTTTTTTGCATTCAGTTTGGAACGTATTTTAGAGGAGATCAAAATCTTGTCTTCCTGGTAGGTGTTTGAAATAACCTCACGTGAAATTTCATCATTTACAAGGGAGTCATACCTTAAATATGTACTGCTTCTGGACACTGCAATGTCGCTGACCAGCCTTGTTCTATCACTCAGGAAATGAATATGCTTTAGTCCCACGACACCCGACCTTGCGCCAGATTCCTGTGTAATCTGCCTTTTGTACATTGGTGTTGAATGCAATGAATCATCCTGTATGCCTTTTATCCAACTATTCCCGCCAAATCCGAATACCGATACTTTACCCTTTTTTATTGGAAAATTAACTTTAAAGTTAATATCCTGGTAATGGGGCAATGCCCCTACCCATAACAACTCGTCTACCAGTCCAAGCAATGAAAATCTAACATTGAACATGTAGGAGGCTCCGCTTTTTTTCGAAATCGGTCCCTCTGCACCAAAATCAATTCCCATCAATCCCAACTCGCCGACGAATTCATGTTTTTGATTGTTTCCCTCCCTCAATCTCAGGTCAAATATGCCAGAAACCCCGTTGTTGTATTCCGCCGGAAATGCGCTGGTTATGAAATCAGATTGAGTTAGTTGCTTGTTATTGATTATGCTTATTGGTCCCCCTTTGGAACCCGGTACATCAAAATGGTTTGGATTGGGAATGGGAATTCCCTCCATCCTCCATATTAATCCATATGGGGAGTTTCCCCTGATAACCAAATAATTGTATATATCCCCATTGGGGAATACACCGGCATAATTTGAGGCCATCCTGGCAGGATCCCCCCAGCTGCCAGCATATTTTTCGGTCTCCTCAACGGTAAAGGAACGGGCTGAGATACCAGCCATCGGATTGATGGTTTGATCCTTGCTGATATTGGCAGATACTGAAACTCCCTCCATTTCAAGAACATATTCTTTCATACCAACCTCAATGAAAACTTCTTTGCCGGTACCAACCAGAACATCCCGCATGATGAAAGATTTATAGCCAAGGTGACTAACCATTATATTGTAACGGCCCACAGGTACTTCCTCAATCATAAATACCCCGGCTTCATCGGTGATTACTCCTGTCAGGGGACCAACCTCCAGGATTATTACATTGGCACCAAACAATGGCATTCGGGATTCCTGGTCCAAAACCTTCCCCCTTATGGTTTGACTTGGCTGGGAATAGGCTGGCTGAAAGAATATCAGAATTATAAACCCTATGCAGATAATCGATCGCATAATAATCACATCTGGCCAAATTTATGTAATTATTATCACATGTACATATGTATTACCTGCGTATCCGGAATCTCTGCCAGGAACGGATATAGGCAGCCAGGTCCTGGCGCTGGGTAGCACTTAGGACAGGGAGCTCCTCTGATCCGGCACCCCAGGAAGGCATCCTGGTCCCATCACGGCCGATGCTGATGGTGGCAATCAGGTACCCGTTGGTAGCAGCATTCAGAAATTCCTGGTTATTCAGGGCAGGAGCCTTGAGACCTTCTCCGCTTTCTCCATGACACTCAGCGCAATGGCTTGAGAACAATCCCTTCCCGGCAGCGGCATTTCCGGGATTGCTTCCCTGGTAGATATAGTCCCGTTCCCGGGAGGATACATCCCGCATATAACTGATTATATCGCTTACACCCTGCCGGTCAAGTTTCCCGGCGCCCTGTACATCTGTTGACCAGCCGAACATGGCTGTATGTGAACGGCCTCCTGATATGGTCTGATACAAATAACGGTCGGATGCCAGGCTTTGGAAATCGCGGGTGAGTATTGCGGGACCGGTATTTCCTTCTCCAAATTCACCATGACACCTTGAACATAGATAATGGAACTGCAGATCGCCCTGCACGGGATCACCCACCGGAAGATCTATGCTGACATCATCCCGCGGACCGCCACCCCAGGTTCTGATATATCGGGTAAGATCGGCCATCTCAGCTGCTGAATACCCGGTCCATGCTGGCATGCCGGCGGTGTTCCTGCCCTGACTGATTGTATTATATAGAAATCTGTCGGATGCGGCAGACAGAAAATCAGCGTTGTTCAGAGGAAGCCCGATATCTCCTCTCCCGTTTTCGCCATGGCACATGGCGCAATCTCTCTTGTAAAGATCCCTGCCGGATTCCACCTCACCGCTTATGCGTGATACATCTGCAAAGCTGTGGCTGACATCAAATTTTCCATCCAGCATTTTAACGATGGAATCAATCTCATTATGGGTAAGTCCTGAATACAGGGGAAGCCAGGAAGCCATCTGCTTCCCTCCCCTTCCATGAAGAATAGTGAAGGCCATCATCTCATCGGAAGCTACCCTTACGAAATCATTATTCCCCAGAGATGGAACACCGGTCTTATAGCCCTGGTAATCTTTTCCTTCACCATTTTTTCCATGACAGGATGAGCATATCATGGAATATGCTTTCATGGCGGGTAGATCAGGCCTCATCCCCCGGAATTCCTGCAGGGCTTCAACCCCGATATATTCATACGAAATATCCGGTTTTGCAAGTCCCATAGTAAAAGTCACCAGTGCCTGAAGCTCTTCTTCGGGAAGGTTCATCTGCAGCATATCCGAACCGGGAGACACCATTTCGGGATCCCGGAAATGTTCCTTCAGCCAATTCGAAATTGTCTGGTCTCCCTTAACGTTTGTAAAGCTATACTCATGTTTTGTTTTTTCTCCCTGCTCGGTGAGATCGGGACCGATAATCCCTCCTACTCCCCGGGCCTGGTGGCATCCCAGACAGCCTTCCCGGCTGAATACCTCTTTTCCGTGTAAAAAAGTGGCAGTGCCTTCGAGCAGGACTTGCTCGGAGAAAATACTGAGGTGGTATTTTCCACAGGAGGATTCGATATAGGGTGGGTGAAGCAGGGGGAAATTCCAATGTGTGGAGGGATCTTCACCAAATGCATTTATGCGGTCAATTGCTCTTCCTTGTCCCCCATGACATACCGTGCAACCGAATTTTTCAACCGGGTGGTTTGCCAGGTGATTGCCAGGATGCAGGGTATGAGGCTGGGATGCATCGGACATGGAAGGATTTTCAATACCCATATGGCAGGTGATACAACGATCGGTACGGTTTAGTCCCACGGGACTCACCTGATAGATCCTGTTCCTGGTTTCAATGCTTGCCTCCTCGTCTTCACTGTATTCCATTGCAAGTTCACGGTAGTCAGACTGATAGTGTTTCCAGTCCACCATAAAACTTTCACTGATCCAGGCCGTAAGCAAAAGCAGAACCAGGATGGTACCTGATACCAGGGTGATCCATCTAAAACGCTTTATGTATTTAGCCTCATCCATAGTTTAGAAAACTGGCCATTGGGCGGATGACCAGAAAAATTCCCAGTTCGGTCCCCTGAACCAGATCCCGATAGTTGTATATATAATAAATCCCGTCATGGTGCATGTAAACAATGACATTGCTGACATCCGGCTCGAACGGGTTCTCCGCCATGTCCATTTTGCCCAGAGAATATAGAAAAGTGCAGACAGGGTTGCAGGGTTAATGAGCATAACCAGGAACCGGGGTGTGCCGGGAAACCAGGTATTCAGCCATCCGTACCTTACGATGACAAATACCAGTGCCATGGTTACGATCATTGCAAAAAGAATTGACCTCCATGTTGTATGCCGACCCATCCTGCCGCTGAACCATACCCCTATATGCTCATCTTCCCTGTCGATGTAAGGAATAGAGATAAGGAATGTCAGGAAAAGAAGCGGGATGACGACTCCACCTGCGAAAGCCGAATAGGACACCAGTTCCTGTATCCCGAGAAAATACCAGGGTGATTTTGCAGGGTTTTCGGGGAATGCAGGATTGGCTTCTTCGAGTAGCGGAGCATCGAACAGGAAGGCCATGCTAAGAAGGACAGCGGCCGTCAATAATAGAATTCCCAGCTCAGCCACCATTACTACCGGCCAGGTATAGATCTTCTGGCTGGCCCCGGAATCTGCCATAGTGGTGGTATCAGAATTACCTGTGATGAGGGTGTCGTTATTGGCGGCAGCAATATTTGCGGGACGGCTTATTCCCCCGTCTTTGCGGATCCGCCAGATGTGAAGTCCTGTGAGAATCATCAGGGTTACCGGCAGGAATACAACGTGCAGCATGAAGAAACGGGATAATGTCGCCTGTCCGACCTGCTCATCCCCTAATAACAATCTTTTAATAAAACCTCCTATATCCAATACCTGGGTAATTCCAAGTATATCAGTCAGCTCCCTGAAGGAGGCGGCAATGTTTGAACCTATTGTCACGGCCCAGAAAGCGAGCTGATCCCAGGGAAGGAGATAGCCGCTAAAGTTCATGAACATGACCAGGAAGAGGATGACCACACCGAAAATCCAGTTCCGGCGCCTCCCGGCGAGATATCCGCCGGTGAAAAAGACACGGATCAGGTGGAGGAAGGAGATAATTACCATTCCGTGTGCAGCCCATCGATGAATGTTACGGATGTACCTGCCACCGGGGAGAACAAACATTATGTCTTTGACAGAATTGTAGGCGCGGTCGACCGAAGGAGTATAATTCATCATCAGGATTACACCTGTCAGGATCATGATTACAAACAGGAAGCCGAGCATGACTCCGAGTCCAAAGGTATAGGTGGTTTTCAGGGAATGGGGATGAACCTTGCTGGCATGGATATGCAGGAAGAAATTTTTGTTTATCCTTCCAAGCCTTCGCCTGTTATTTTCTGTCAGGGCCATCTACAGGTATAGTTTTTGGCTGGAATCCACCAGTCTTCCCTGGTCGACCACGATTTGTCCATCAGGATCTTTGTGCAGGGAATACCATGGCAGGTCTTTTGTTGCCGCTCCGGAGAGAACCTCGCCGTTTTTATTATAACATGAGCCGTGGCAGGGGCACTGGAATCCATCCTCGCTTTTTTCTATGATGCATCCAAGATGGGTGCATACCGCTGATACTGCTCGTATCCCTTCATGATCCCTGTAAACAAACAGTTGCCTGTCGGCCAGGTAGGTAAATGTATTGAACGGATAATTATTATTTCGGCCTATTTTGAAGCGTTTCTGATACTGGGTGAGTCGGGGGACAAACTGTCTCAGCAGGCTGATGCCGGCAAGGAGGCCAGCGGAAGCTGCCGCCCATGTGGCCAGGCGCCTGATGAAATCTCTCCGGCTATGTCCGGAATTGTTGTGATCGTCCATGGGTATCTGGGGTATCAGATGGCTAATTTATTAAGTTTCTTTCTGAATTACCTCAATACGAAGAACAAAGACTGCTATTTTTAAAGTTTTAAAATAACTTTGAGTTCAAATTTTCCCTATGCAACGCTCAAAGCATACCCGTCTTCTTCTTATGATTCCCCCCATTCTGCTTGCTCTGGCACTGCTTTTCAGTACCTGCAAGAAGCAGCCAGAAAGAGGATCTTCTTCCGGTTTGGGTGGTGATGTGGGACCGGAATACACCGGTCGTGAATCATGCAAAGAATGCCATGAGCGGGAATATTCTCTTTTCCAGGGATCAGACCATGACCTTGCAATGGATTTTGCAACGGATACAACAGTGCTGGGTAATTTCAATGATCTTACCATTGAACACCTGGGGGTTTCGACCCGATTTTTCAGACAGGATGGGGAGTTTATGGTACATACTGAGGGTGAGGGTGGTGATCACAGGGATTACAGAATCAAATACGTACTGGGTATCAGGCCATTGCAGCAGTACCTGGTTGAATTTCCGGATGGTGCTTTCCAGATGTTGCCATTTTGCTGGGATACCAGGGATGCGGTTGAAGGGGGACAGCGATGGTTTCATATTTATGACCTGGAAAGAATCCCTCATGATGACATCTTATACTGGACCCATATTGCACAGAATTATAATTACATGTGCTCCGAATGCCATTCAACAAATGTCCGGAAACAATATGATTATGGAACCAAAACCTATCATACCAGCTGGGATGAAATAGATGTATCCTGCGAAGCATGCCACGGTCCCGCTTCAAACCATGTCGAATGGGCCCGTGTGGTCGAGCAGGGAGGAAATCCCGAAGCATTTGCTGATATGGGACTTGCGGTTCGCCTGAAGGATGATGATAATGCCTCCTGGGTTTTTAACATGGAAACCGGAACAGCAGAAAGATCCGTCGTTCGAACAGACCGCAAACTGGTCGATATGTGCGCCCGATGCCATGCCCGACGGGCTATCCTTAGTGAAAATTATATTCATGGAAAATCTTTCCTGGAGACACATTCACCGTCCCTGCTTGATGAGGGACTGTATTTTGCCGATGGACAGATACTAGAGGAAGTTTATGTTTATGCATCCTTCCTTCAAAGCAAAATGTATCAGAAAGGAGTAGTATGCAAGGACTGTCATGAACCGCATAGCGGAAAAGTATTTGTTCACAGTAATGCCCTTTGTTACCGCTGCCACCTGGCTGAAAAATATGGGAGCCGGGAACATCATTTTCATGACCCGGAGCAGGAAGGGGCCAGTTGCCTGGAATGTCATATGCCTGAAAGGACCTATATGGTGGTTGATCCCAGGCGCGATCACAGTATCCGGATTCCAAGGCCGGATCTTTCGGATAAACTGAAATCACCCAACGCATGTAATAAATGTCACTCCGACAAAAGTAACCAGTGGTCAGCCGATTGGTGCCGGACATGGTACGGTGATCCGAACAGGAACGGCACACATTACGGAGAAGTCTTTTGGGCGGCCCGGCAGGCCTATCCCGAAGCCCTGCCAGAACTGATCCGGCTGACGGAAGACCCGGAATCTTCAGTGATGGTTAAAGCCACTGCAGTTTCCTTGCTGCAAAACTACCAGGATCCTTCCATTATAAGAGTTCTTAGAAATAGCCTTTCAGATCCTGATCCCTTAATCCGATTTGCCGCCATATCTGCTCTTTTTGCCGCAGATGACAATACGCTTCTGGAACTTGCCCTCCCCAGGCTGAATGATTCGGTATTGTTGATTCGGGTTACTGCAGCATTTCAGCTTGCCCGGGTATCTGCACAATATTTTGGAAAGCCCGGTCTCAGGCAACGCGACCTGGTTCTGCAGGAGTATATAGAAACCCAGATGATCAATGCAGATCACCCTTCAGCCCATATGAACCTGGGAATACTGGCCCTGAACCAGGGGGATTACGCAGGTGCTGAGTCCTACTATAAAGAGGCAGTCGAAATTGAACCTGCCCTGACCACAGCCTATGTGAACCTTGCCGACCTGTACCGGGTTACAAGCAGGGACCAGGAAGGTGAACAGATTCTCAGGGATGCCATTGAAAGAGGACCTGATATGGCGGCTGTGAATTATGCCCTTGGCCTCAACCTGGTCCGGCGAAAAGCCAATGAAAAAGCAATGATATATCTTGAGCAGGCGTCAGCCATGGAACCGGAAAACCCAAGGTATGCTTATGTTTATGCTGTGGGACTATACTCTCTTGGGAAGCAGCCTGAAGCTGTGAAATATCTGGAGTCCGCACTTTCCGAGAATCCCTTCGACAGGGATCTGCTGTATTCACTTGCCACATTCAATTTTGAACTGGGCAATCGTGAGGCAGCGATCAAATATGCCGGGAAACTTATGGAGTACTATCCCACAGATCAGAGTTACCAGCAACTCATACAGACGCTGAGAAGCAGTACAAACTAATCTCCTGCAATTCTAAGGATTGATTGTAATTGAGTGCGGCTTCATAAATCAACCGGAAATAAATATCTTAGTACCTCGAAAACCATTACATATCCATCAGATGAAAAAATTATTATTCCTGATCCTTCTGGCCAGTTTGTCAATTACAACTGCAAGATCACAGATCCTGATCGCCCTTGTATTCGGTGATAAACTAAATACCCCCAATATAGAATTCGGGCTTAACGCTGGTGCTAATTTCTCAACCCTTTCCGATCACCCCGACGCCAAATATGCCTACGGCCTAAATTTTGGACTGTATTTTAACTTCAAACTTTCGGATCATTTTTACCTGCACCCCGAATTTCTCTTTATTGATAAGATGGGAACCAGGGGTTCAGATAACCGGGATTTACCTGCAGAAATACCCGATGATGAAACATTAGAAACCTGGAGAAAACTGGATTATATGACATTCATATTCCTTCCGAGATACAAACTTACCAACCAGTTGTATTTTGAAGCCGGAGTACAAACCAGTCTTTTGATGACAGCTGATGACGTCTTTATGGTCAAACCTGAGGAAAATGCTGAATTGTATTACAAGGATTTCATAAAAGATGATATTACCCGGATGGATGTAGCGGCTGATGTGGGACTCGGATTCAAGTTCGGTGGCGGAGATGGGGTGAATCTCAGCCTTCGATACTCCCATGGATTTATAAATACGCTGAAAGACGAAACCCTTCCTGCTGAATACAACAGGGCGTTCAGGGTACATGTCGGTATTCCTATAGGGTTGGGCAAAGAGGATATTCAAAAGCAGCTCGATCACTAATCTCCCCTGGATTTATTAACCCAGTATTTCAACTTCGCATACAGGATGGGGGTGCGTCATTTTCATAATATTTACAGTATTGGGAAACCTCCCGGACCGGGGAACAGGTGGGGTCAGGCTGTGAAAATAGAATTTTTACTACTTTCGTACCAATAAAACTCAATTCAAGAACAGATATGAAAAAATCTCTTATAATTGCCTTGCTAGGAATATCTTCACTTGGGTTGGCGGCCCAGGACAGCGGAACGGGTGTAGGTATAATCGTCGGGGAACCCACCGGGATTAGTGCCAAATCATGGCTCAGCACCCATGATGCAGTTGATGCAGGAGTGGCATGGTCCATTTCTAATGGTTGGTTACATATCCATGCCGATTACCTCAGGCACTTTTTCGAGCTGATACCTGTTGAACAGGGTAAGCTGCCATTTTATTTCGGTATTGGAGCCAGGTTAGGATTCGGTAATGATATATCAATTGGTGCCCGGGTTCCTGTAGGTCTGGCCTATATTTTTGACGGCACTCCTCTTGATGTATTCATTGAGATTGTCCCGGGATTCGCTATCATCCCCGATACAAAATTTGAAATGAATGGCGGAATCGGAGTGCGTTACTGGTTTTGAGAAAACCCGTTTAAGAATCACCGTATATTTCAATAATACTCTCTCGCTGTTTTCTGCCGGAAGTTGTTGTCAGGTGATGGATTTTTTCAGCGATTTGCAGGGGACTAACCCACTTTGAGAAGTCGGCATCCGGCATGGCAGTGCGGTTTTGAGGAGTATCAATAACACTGGGGATTACAACACTTGCACCCACATTTACCTCCTTGCCTTCTTCATTGATCACCTCTGACAGCCTGAACACCAGGGATTTAGTTAGGGAATACGCAATCATATTTTTTGCCTGATCCGGGTGAAGAGCAGGCCGGGAACCAATGAATACTATTAGTCCCCCTCCATCCTGATCCCTCATTCTCAGATAAAGCTGCCTGGCAACATTATAGGCAGTAACAAAATTTAACCGGTACATTTTATCAAAGTCATCAAGGCCTGTCTTCTCAATATCGCCCATGGCAAATCCTCCAACGGTTAACACCGCCATCTCAATGCTTCCAAAAATAGAATATACTGCCTCAACAACCTCTCCTACCCCCCGTTCATCCATAAGATCTGCCGGGAAAGATCTGACCTGAGCTGACTCTTTAATTCCTGGAGCGCTGCGCGGACTATCCAAAGCTGCAATCTGAAAATCTTCCTCCAGGAATTTTTGCATGACCCCTGCACCGAGATTGCCAGAAGCTCCCGTAATTAAAACCGTTCTTTTCATCCTTAGACTTGCTTTTGGGATATAAGGTATGGCATATTCTTTATAATTCCACTACTTTTAAGATCTGTTTCACCTAAAAACTTTCATTAATGAAACTCTCCCAAAACCGATATTTTCTTGTTCTTTTTTGCGCTTTACTGTTGATTACACAGGTTCATGCCCAGAAAGCAGGCCTCAAAAAGATTGATCTACCTGATCTGGACAGCCATCTTACTTTTCTCATCGACGATGATCTTGAAGGCAGGGCAACAGGGGAACCCGGACTGGATAAGGCAGCCGAATATATAAGGAAGCAGGCAAAAAGAATTGGTTTGAAAGCCATTGATGACAATGGAGATTACTACCAGGAATATACGCTTGTAAGCAAGCGAATGGACACTGAGAATTCTTCAATTACCGTCATAAGTGAAAAAGAGAAAATCAACCTTGGCAATCCCTTTTATCTTCTCAACCCGGATACCCTGAACCATGAAATAAGTGGTGAAGTAGTGTTTGCAGGTTATGGTATTTATTCAAAGGAGGACGAGTATAATGATTTCGACGGAATCGAAATTGGCGGGAAAATTGTAATGATAATGAACCGGGGGCCCCTGGACGAATCAGGAAAGAGCCTGCTGGAAGGTCAGGACTGGAGCAGTGATAGATCATACCAGTTTAAAATGCCCGGAATTATAATGAGGGGCCCAAAAGCAGTGCTGATTGTTATGGATCCCAAATCCGGCTATAATTCACTTGAAGAATACTCACCTCGAATGGCCCGGTACTTAAGCACATCAAGGTATGTAAAGGAATTTGGACAAAAAGATCGCAGTTTTATGCCAAACGTTGCCACAAAAATCATTATGATACACCGGGAGGTTGCAGATGAGATACTGAAAGGCGGTAGCAAGACTCTTGAAAAACTCCAGAACAAAATTGACAAAAAACTGAAGCCGGTCTCTTTCGATATTCCTGAAACAACTGTTGAGATCAGCGCCAATTATACTCTGGATGAAAAAGCGGTTCCAAATGTTGTGGGACTGATCGAAGGAAATGATCCGGAGCTTAAAAAGGAAGTCATCATCTATACCGCCCATTTCGACCATGTAGGAACAGATGGTATGGGAGGTGTTTTCAATGGTGCGGATGATAATGCATCCGGAACCGTAGCCCTGATGGAGATCGGGGAAGCTTTCATGGCAGAACAGAAAAACCTGAAAAGATCGGTAATGATATTATGGGTTTCCGGGGAAGAAATCGGCCTCTTCGGATCAAAATATTATACTGAAAATCCCCTGATTCCGCTCGAACAAACTGTTGTAAACATGAACCTTGACATGGTCGGATCTGTAAGAACAGAAAGAGATAAAGGGTCAGTAGGCGGAGAAAAAGTCAGTGTTCTGGGAATGGATTCTCTAAGCCTCATAGGCGGTCACCAGAGCTCAGAACTGATGGACATCCACAACCAGACTATGGACAAGGTGGGTATGTTTACAGACTCAACCATGAATGATCCCAATCATCCCTACCGTTACTTTTACAGGAGCGATCATATTAATTTCGCGAGACGCAATATCCCGATACTGTTTTATTCAACCGGAATCCATGTGGATTACCATAAGATCACGGACAATTATGACCGGATTAATTTCGAAAAACTTAAAAAAGTGAGTGAGTTGTCCTATCTGGTTGGATATGAACTTGCCACAAGACCGGAGAGGATTGTAGTTGATAACCCATTTTCAAATTGGGGCAGGATGCGTTAATTCAGATTAAAACACAATACTATGCCTGACAAATTAAATTTTCTGATCCCTCTGGATTTCAATCCCGAGTCAAAATCAGCTTTGCAATATGCGCTGTCAATCGCAAAGGATCTGGAAGCCACCCTTCATCTTGTGTATATTATTGGAGATGAATCACCCTTGCTAAAACTTGTCATTGACGAAAAACAGAAAGACATGATCAGGCGGGGAGCCTCCGACAAGCTCGATGAACTGGCCGGCCAGATTGTTAGTCCCACGACACTCGATTTTACTACAACAATCCTCCAGGGCAAGATATATGATAAGATCATCGAAGCAGCCCGGCAGGTAAAGGCTGATATCATCTTCATGGGAAGAACGGATTCCTCAGACAGGAAGAAGAACTTTACAGGCACCAACACCATGCATATCATTAAGAAAGTTGATATACCGGTGATTACCCTTAAAAAAGAACCTGAAAAACCGGGTTGTTCTCATATTATCCTTCCACTTGACCTTACTAAACAGACTATTATACAAGCATCCAATGCCGTCGCTATGGCAAAAATTCTTGGCGCAAGAATTACAGCCATTTCTTTCCTGCCAGAAGGCCGGAAAAGTATTGAAATAAAGTTTATTCAACGCCTTGATGAGATTCGGAATATCTTCGAGAAGCTCGGGATTCAATGCAATGTCAAACTTATTCCGGATAATTTTAAAAATCAGTTCGACAAGCTCAATGATACTTTCAGAGAACTTGAGGGAGATCTCATTATGATCATGACCCAGCAGGAACTGAATATTACAGACTTCTTTATTGGCTCATATGCCCAGGATATTATTAATAAATCGAATCTCCCGGTAATGAGTATTAATCCCCTTTCGGGGGAAGAAGAAGGAATTCCTGATCCGATGATAGAGGTATTTATCAATCCCCTCCAGATGCTGGATCATTAACAGGAGTCCAACTCTAAATGGCCAAACAACTTGACGATTAAGTAAATCAACGGTTTTCGCCCCCGATGAATGGTACAATCCGTTTAATCCCTTCAGCGTAATGACCTGCCTGGCCCAGTTTATCCTGGTACTGACGATCTTCATTCTGTTCAACCGGAAGATCAGTTCGGCAATGAAGGTTTAGTGCCCTGAGTTCAAAATTAATCAGGTATAAAATCCTTCAAGAATCCAGATCTTAACCTGTTCCTCATCAATATCCACAAGAGTTTTGAATTTGATGTGTCGCATAAACTTGCCACTTCCCAACAGAATCTCATCCGGGTCACGCAGCATTGTTCCATTGATGAAGGCCAATGTTACATGGTTTTTATGCCCCGAAATTAAACATATGGATTTCTTTCTGAAACCAAAAGCAGGTACGCCTGCTTTGATGGCTTCTGTAGATTCCGGAACAATTCCCCGGATTAATTCACGAAGTCGGTAAAGAATTTTTCTGAATTCAGGTGAAAACTGTTCAATGTATTCTATAACCTCAGGATCCTCTTTCATCTCAGTTTTCAATCTCGCTGCCGACAAGTCATAAACAGTTGTGAATCTCCATGACTCGCCCAACTGTTGAAATTTAAATATACCAAATCAAAGTTGATTCACTATACTGTCATTTTGTCACCCTAATTGCTCGCAACTATGCCATTTTGTCATCTTGCCGATAAATTATGTCAGCTTTTGCCCGATGGCACAGGCTTTGACTATTGAGGATCAGAGTCTAAAACAATGTTTAATTTTAAATAAAGGAGAACAAAATCATGTTAGCAAAAATTAACAGAACATATCCGAGTATTTTTGATGATTTTTTTGGAACTGACCGTTATCCGGCGAACTATCACCGAAATGGTTACAAGAGCCTCCCGGCTGTAAACATCTCTGAAGGTGACAACGATTTCACCATTGAGGTTGCTGCACCGGGACTTGAGAAAAAGGATTTCAAGATCGATCTTGATAATGATAGTCTGACAATCGCTTCCATCAGGGAAGACAATAACCAGGAAACTCATGATAACTACACCCGGAGGGAATTTCGTTACAACAACTTCAGCCGTTCTTTCACGCTGCCTGAACTGGTGGATGCTGGAAACATCACGGCCTCACATAAAAACGGAGTGTTGAGTGTAAATATTCCTAAAAAAGAAGAAGCAAAGGCAAAGCCTGCAAGGCTAATTGCCATTAAGTAAGGTTTTATTGGTTGGTTTAGGTTGGGGCTGTCTCGTGATGTGGGACAGCCTTTTTAATTTTTGTTTGAATTTTCACGCAACAGCCTATTCAACCTGTTCACCTGCTCGGTGAGGGATCTGGCGGAAAAGGTAGCACCCGATAGAGCATCAACATCCGATCCGTATTGAAGTGATTTTGAGGAGGGAATACCATAAAACTGTTTCAGCCAGCGTTTTGAGCACACCTGGCTTCCATATTCTGAACGGTATACCATCACCCTCATATCTATCACCTCAGTCTCCGGGGTATAAACCATCATAAAGTCAAACATTTCAAATCTTCCTTTTGCAGATGATAAAACCAGGAATCCCAGTGTGGAATCCCCCCCCACAATTCTGAACAGGGTATCGTAGGAAGAATAATATTGTGACGACTGATCTAAATCAAGGGGTTCAATTTCGATTTCATATTCATCCCAGATCTTCGTTGCTGCTTTTGCGGCTTTATTTATAATTTTTTCAGTATGCAGGTATTTTTCTGCAGACAGGGCTATCAGGATCGAGAAAAAAAATATTATTGTAATGGTCTTTTTCAGCATGTTTAAAACATAAAACCTAATCCCGCATTGAACTGATTTATCCCGTCACCGGCTGCATTACTAAACCTCTGATAATCAGCTTTCACTACAGCACCTGCGGTAAACCAGTATCCGATTCCAACCGTAATATCAGATCTGTTAAAAGCATCGTTTTGGGCAATGATTCCCTCAACACTCTGATGGGTATTATAATTCTCATACCTGGCAAAGGGTACCAGTTTCTGCTCCCCTTTTCCCGAACCGGAAAGCACATCGTATCCCAGCTCAACGTAATACCCTATCATTGATGACCCCAGGTCAGATCCTGTAAATTCATTGTACTGAATCGTATTGCTGAGGCTATTGTAAATTAATTGTCCTTTTAGCTGCAGTCCCTTTTTAATATACCGAAAATCAAGTCCCACCATAGCCGTCCCGACTACCGATGAATCAGCGGCAGTGATCTGCTGGTTATCATTTTTATCGATTCCATTGTATACGGTCGATTGTGATTTCCCAAAATATCCTGCAAGTCCCACATTAAGCCCCGGCAATCCAAAATATTCAAGTTTCATGGACAAATTCGGATGGCTGAGAATTGACTCTGCTCCCTTCTGTCTCCCGCTCCGCAGGCCGTTTTTTCCATTGAATTTGGGAGATCCATCGTATCCTTTAAATCCATTTACGATGTATGCCTGATATTTCATAGAGGGACCAGGGAGGGTTCCTGAAATTCCGAGTCCGATCTCACGCCATGTAGTAGGTACAATGTACTTATCCACATTGGGTCGCTCCACACCGTTAAACAATGGAGGTTCATGATACTCATTCACTATACCCATAGGAATCAGCATGAGTCCACCGCGCAGGTTCATATAATTATTTAACCGGTAATTCATAAATGCCTGTTCAACAAATACCTCCTTCACGTGCTCAAACTCGATCTCAGTAATCACCTGCAACCTGTCGGTAAAGTGATAACCAACTAAAAGTACAAACCGGTGGACATCCAGGTTCCCATTGTATTTTTTTCCGTCTCCAAATTGCTGGTTGTAATCGATCTGCCCATATCCTCCTATAACAAGGTTTTTATCCTGATCTGCTACCAACAAACGTTGGGCTGTATTTTGCTGCTCAACATTATCATCCTGTGCTTTCGCAGACAGGCTGAATACCCCTGCAAAAAGCATAATTATTATTCTTTTCATAATTTATTTTTTCAGATGGCAAAGGTATATTGTTAGCATCTGAGATATATGATTGAAATGCTATTTAGAACTTATTTAGAAAGTTTGCTGAATTGGATTGTGCTATAGATACTCCTTTGGTTATAATTCCGAATATTCATCCAAAACATGGCAGCTTCTGCCCTATGTTTTTTAAATTTGACTTTCAGATTATCTCTATGGAAGAGTATAAACCCGACAATAACATCACCCAGGAACAAATTGACCTTGCCAGGTATGCTAAGGCTTTGAGTCATCCTGTGCGCATCTATATTCTCAAACTGCTTTCAGAACAAACCTGTTGTTACAGTGGTGATCTTGCTGAGATACTGCCAATTGCGCGATCTACGCTTTCCCAGCATCTGAAAGAATTGAAAAGAGCCGGTCTTATCAAGGGAACTACACGTCCACCCAGGATCATGTACTGCCTGAATGCAGAAGCCTGGGATAAGACAAAAAAACATTTCTCTGAATTTCTGGACCTGTAAATTTTATATATGGGATAAATAAAATATATTTCGTATTTTTACGAAATACAAAATACAACACTCATGGAAACACCAGAAGATATTAAAAAAATGGTCCGCGAAAAATATGCAAGCATTGCAATTCAAAGTGAAAAAAATCCGGACCCCTGTGGATGCGTTTGCGGATGTGGCGAGGACATTGATTATTCAATAATGTCGGAAGATTACAGCAAAATCAAGGGGTATGCCCCCGAGGCTGACCTGGGACTCGGTTGCGGGCTGCCAACAGAATATGCATTCATCCGGCCGGGAGATACCGTTGTTGATATGGGCTCGGGTGCAGGTAATGACTGCTTTATCGCGGCCCGGGAGACAGGTGAACACGGAAAGGTGATCGGAATTGACATGACCGGGGTCATGGTTGAAAAAGCAAGGGTTAATGCTGAAAAACTTGGCTATAAAAATGTCGAATTCCACCTTGGTGAAATTGAAAATACTCCCCTGAACGACAATTCAGCTGATATTGTTGTCAGTAATTGTGTGTTCAATCTTGCTCCGGATAAATCAGCTGCCTTTGGTGAGACATTCAGGATTCTCAGACCTGGGGGACACCTGAGCATCTCAGATATTGTTACAGACGGTGTGCTTCCTGAGCCTTTGTTAAAAGAAGCTGAAATGTACGCCGGTTGCGTGGCAGGTGCACTTAAAGAAGATGAATACCTTGAGATCATTAAAGAAACCGGTTTTGAAGTTATTGAGGTAATGAAGAAAAGAAAAATTGACCTGCCCAAAGAGATTACCGAAAAATATGGTGTAACAGAGGAACTGAATAAGCATAATGGCACAGGCATCTATAGCATAACTGTTTTCGCCAAAAAACCGAGGAATTGATATCCCGGTCCTGTCTGCCATGAATGAGTCGGATTTCACAACCCCGCTTAATACCTACCTTAAGAATATTGAATCTGAATTCAGCCAGATTCCCGGTCACAGGATTGATACCCTGAAGTTGACAGGTAATTGGATTGTATCTTCCCTGAAGGATAAGGGATCGGCAGACCTGGTTTTTATCTGCACACATAATTCACGCAGAAGCCAGTTTGGTCAGGTCTGGGCATCAACAGCTGCCCGGTACTATGGAATTGACAATATCAATGGATTCTCAGGTGGAACAGAATCTACAGCATTCCACCATGCCGCTGTAGCTGCTATTCAAAGAGCTGGATTTATAGTGAAAGGATCCCGGGATCAGGAGGAAAATCAAAAATATATCCTGAAAAGCGGACCCGGGACACCTGGGATTATAATGTTCAGCAAAAAATATAATGATCCTGAAAATCCTGCAGAAAACTTCTGTGCAATACTCGTCTGTTCCGATGCAGATGAAGCCTGTCCCTTGATAACCGGGGCATCCCTCAGAATCTCCCTGCCATATGAAGATCCAAAAGCCTTTGATGGAAGCAATCTTGAAATCCGGAAATACGATGAACGTTGCAGGGAGATTGCACGTGACATGTTTTTCGCATTCCATTACGTCGCTCTGAGTCTTTAATCTCTCACACAAGGGTAGCTACCTGTCAAAATAATATCAGGAAACAGGGCATTTCGGTGATTAAAATCATCACTTCACGTAATTGAAATCATTATTGGCTTCTCTGAGTAGTATACCTCTTTTGTAACTTTACTTACCAATCCGGCGTAATTATTGTGAAAAAGGATTTTTATATCTATAAATGTCTAAGGGAAATTCACAGGATTAACCAGGAGCTATTGCTCGAAAATAATCAGCAAGAGATTCTGTTAATTATGAATACTCCTGGATCGCTGGAACATTTTATGGTCCATACCGACCCTGTCAGGACCAAATTAATTTTTGATTCTCTTATAAGCTTTGCTGTAAATCATCAGAAAAAAGGAAGTATTGAATTTGGCTTTAAACTGGGCAGGGAAGATCAGCTTTCATTCTATGTTACTGAACCTTATGGCCAGGCATTGAGTCAGTCCAATTTTGAAGAGGAATTCGAAGCTGAGGCAGAACTTCTTTCAGAAATCACTGATATACTATCCGGCCTGGGTGGTAAAATCTGGGTAGATAAAAACAAAGAAACCGGAAGGACTTTTTGGTTCACCCTCGAGGTCCAGCCTCCTGAAAACCTCAGAACGAAGGAACTGAACAACCATGGAACAATGACCTACCCTGACTGGTCAGACAAAACTCTCCTGATTGTTGACGATGTCCGTACCAACCTTCAGCTTCTTGAAAACTTTCTGAGTCCCACAAAATCCAGAATAATCAGTGTTGATAACGGATTGAAAGCCGTTAATGCTGTGAAGAGGGACAGGACAATTAGTTTTGTTCTTATGGATGTGAGGATGCCGGTCCTTGACGGGTATGAGGCTACGCGTAGAATAAAGCGAATTATGCCCTGGCTCCCTGTCGTTGCAATCAGTGCATATCCAGGCTCCGCAGAATCGGAAAAATGGAAACTTGCCGGCTGTGATGCATATCTAGGTAAGCCTCTGAATATCAGCGAACTATATAGTGTGATGGAATCCCTTTTCCAAGATGTCTCAGCCGAGGTATAACAGCCCCTCCACAATTATTTTTTTAATTCAAAATTATATGTATTTTTGCATGCCCAATTAATGAAAAAGTAGCATGGCACATCATTTATCAGCTAAGAAAAGGATCAGACAATCCGAGAAGCGCAAAGAGCATAATAAGTATTATGCAAGGTCTACAAGGAATGCGATCAAGAAACTGAGAAGCGCAAAAAAGAAAGAAGAAGCTGCGGAAATGCTTCCGGAGGTTTCCTCTATGCTTGACAAGCTTGCAAAGAAGAATATCATTCACAAGAATAAGGCGGCCAATCTTAAGTCACAATTGACACATCATATCGCCCAAATGTAAATATATCTCTCCCAATATAGATCAGCCCTCTTCTTACCGAAGGGGGTTTTTTTGTGGCATGATATTACACTGCATCTGTCATAAAGAAGTAAACAGATTGATGAGTTCGTATAAAAGTACAGGGATAAAAGATTGGGCGATGGAGGACCGGCCCAGGGAAAAAATGCTCTCAAAGGGATTGGGCAGTCTAAGCAACGCAGAATTGCTGGCGATCCTCATTCGTTCCGGGGGACCCGAAACCTCGGCTGTTGAACTTGCAAGACAGATCATGAAGCAGTCGGGAAATAACCTTCAGGAACTCGGTAGAAAAAATATAAGTGACCTTATGAAACATAATGGAATGGGACCGGTAAAGGCAATCACCATTGTGGCTGCACTGGAGCTTGGAAGAAGGAGAAAACGATCCGAACTGGAAGAGAAAATCCGGATCTCCGGCAGCCAGGATGTCTATTCACTTCTTCAGCCCCTGATAGCAGATCTGTCACACGAAGAATTCTGGGTTCTTATCATGAACCGTTCAAACAGGGTGATTGACAATATCCGGATAAGCCAGGGTGGAATATCCGGAACGGTAATAGATGTCAGACTGATCCTTAAAAAGGCACTCGACCGCCTGGGATCTTCACTGATTCTTTGTCATAACCACCCCTCCGGCAATATTAAGCCAAGTGATGCTGACATAAAAATCACCTCGAAAATTGCAGAAGCAAGCCGAACCATGGATATCCAATTGCTCGACCACATTATTATTGCGGATAATGCCTACTTTAGCTTCTCTGATGAAGGATTGATTTGAACCCATTGCTCCATATTCAGGATCCGGAAGAAGCTACCGAGCTCTACGATAAGTGTATCAGCGCTTCTCCGAATGGATTGGTCTATGCTCTGTCCTGGTATATGAATATTGTATGTCCGGAATGGGAGATCCTTGCAACAGATGACTATTCCACCGTTATGCCCCTCCCGGTTAGCAGGTCATTCGGTCGTAAGGTCATCCGTCAACCCGATTTTGCATGGCAGCTCGGTGTGTTCTCTACCCAGATCCCATCCCCCGAAATTATCCGGCATTTTGTCCAATCCATCCCCTCTGCTTACCGGTTGCGAAAACTCTGCCTCAACAAATTCAATATCCTTCCTTCATCCGGGGCCAGATTTCTGAACTCCGCAGAACTTGACCTGATTCAGCCGTATGCCCGCATTAATTCGAAGTACGGTAAGTCAATGAATGACCGGATGATTCTGGCGAAGAAGGAATCGCTTAGTTATATTAAAAATGTATCCGTTCATGACATGTTGATGTTCGGATTCCGGCTCGACAAATTTAACCGGGGCAGGCTGAAGGCTGGAGAAATCTCAATCCTGAGGCTTCTGGCCTGCAATGCAATCCGTTTCCGGTCGGGACAAATCGGGGCCGCATATGATGTACATAATAATTTGTGTGCTACGGTCCTTTTTGCTTTGTTCAAGGGCCGGGCAAGTATCCTGTATGCTGCTGCCAATAGTGAGGGACTTGCACAGGGGGGGATAGAATTCATAATTGACAGGTTTATTAAAACAAATACAGAGCAGAACCTCGTACTCTGTGTCGATAACTCATCCGACAAAAAACTTATGGAAATCCTGAAAGGCTGTGGTTCGGGAATTTCGAATTATCCCTGCCTTAAAAACCTTGACTGAAAAGCCCCAACTTCTCAGGTTTCAACTCTGCAAACTTTCTCAACCCCGCTCAAGTTTTTCTTGTCCGGCCGCTCAAGTTATTTCTTGTCCACCTGAACGACCTCTCCGGAATCTGTACACTCGCCCAGGAGTTCCCGGACGGACTTATGCAGGAGAGGATGTTCAAATTCAGGCAGGATCTCGGCCAGGGGAAGAAGGACGAACCTTCTGAATGCCAGCCTTTCATGAGGGATCCTGAGTGAATCAGATTCAAGGACCATATCATCAAAGAACAGGATGTCAATATCTATAATACGGTCCGAATACCGGGATAAAGATCGATCCCGGCCCAGCATTCGTTCAATCTCAAGGATCTTTGGCAGGCAGTCCTCCGCACCCAGGCTGGTTTCAACCAGCAGGCACTGATTATAAAAACGGTTTTTACTTTCGTACCCCCAGGACTCCGACTCATATATACCCGATACCTTGAGGATACGGCCAAGCCTTTCTTCTATCAGTTCAATGGCTGAAAGAAGGTTTTCCCTGCGGTCCCCCAGGTTACATCCGGTAGATAAAACAAGCCTGTGCATTGTCAAACTCAGAAAGCGGCAATTTCAGCAATTTTTTTTATATATCTTTGAAACTTAGCTATACAAAATAAACATGAGAAGTTTCCTTAAATACACCCTTGCAACTATTACCGGGATATTCCTGAGTACATTGATGATCATTTTCCTTCTGGTAATTATTATTGCCGCCTCCTCATCCGAAAAACCCTCTGAGGTCAGGCCTAATTCCATCCTTTATATGAAGCTTAATGAGATTATTGTTGACCGTGCCGTGGATAACCCGTTCTTTTTCCTTCCTGCAGGATTCCGGAATATTCGGGAAATGGGATTGATCAATATTCTTGACAATATTAGAAAGGCCAAAAAGGATGATAATATTAATGGGATCTACTTGCAGTTATCGGCGATAAATGCCGGAGTCGGGACAACTGAGGAGATCCGTAATGCACTGATAGATTTTAAGGAATCCGGCAAGTTTATAATTGCCTTTGCAGATGTATACACCCAGAAATCCTACTACCTGGCATCCGTAGCTGACAGTATTTACCTGAATCCGGAGGGGAATTTTTTCCTGACAGGACTGGCTTCCAAGATCATGTTCTATAAGGGGGCCCTTGACAAGCTTGGCATTGAAGCTCAGGTAATTCGCCATGGTGAATACAAAAGTGCCATGGAGCCTTTCATGAATGAACATATGAGTTCTGAGAACAGGGAACAGATCATGCATTGGATGGGTTCCATCTGGCAGCATATGTTGAAGGGAATCGGCGAGGAGCGCAATATTGAGCCGGAAAAACTCAATCACCTGGCTGACAACATTACAATCCGCACGGCGGAATCTGCGATTGAACACGGACTTGTCGATGGACTGATTTTTAAGGATGAAATGATTAATACCCTTAAAAAAATCACCGGAACAGATGAGAAAAAGGATCTGAGGGTGGTCACCCTTAGAAAATACACCAAAGTACCGGCCAAAAGGGATTACAAAGGGATTGCCAAAGACAAGGTAGCAGTGATCTACGCCCATGGGGATATTCGTCTGGGGAATACAGGTGAGGGAACCATTGCATCCGAAAGAATATCAAAGGCCATTCGCCAGGCCAGGCGTGACAGCAGTGTCAAAGCAATCGTGCTAAGGGTGAATTCCGGTGGAGGTGGAGTACTTGCTTCTGAAATTATCCTGAGGGAATCACAGCTTGCCAGCCAAACCAAACCCCTGGTTGCCTCAATGGGAGATGTTGCCGCATCAGGAGGATACTACATTCTGGCCCCGGCCGATACCATCCTGGCTCATCCCAATACGGTTACAGGTTCTATAGGCGTCTGGGCTGTCCTGCCCAATGTCAAGACCTTCATGAACAAGAAACTTGGTATTAATGTTGATGTAGCCAAAACGAATCCAATGGCTGACATTGGAAGTCCATTCCGCCCCCTCACCTCTGAAGAGAGATCCATCATTCAATCAATGGTGGAGGAAACCTATGATTCATTTCTCGATGAGGTATCCGATGGACGCAATATGACCCGTGATGAGGTTGATGAGGTTGGCAGGGGCAGAGTATGGAGCGGTGAAAATGCCCTGGAAAATGGACTGATTGATGCTTACGGTGGCCTCCATGATGCAATTGAGATTGCAGCAAGAATGGCAGGGCTCGATAAATACCGTGTGCAATCACTCCCGAAACTTGAAGACCCGATCGAACAGTTCATCCGGCAACTTACAGAGAATGTCCGCGTAAAAATGGTTCAAAAAGAGCTGGGACAATTTTATAATTATTTTGAAACAATTCAGGAACTCGAAGGATTATACGGATTGCAGGTGCGCCTGCCGTTTAAATTCGAGCTGAATTGATCGCTCAAACAGAGCAAAATCAACATGCCGCTGCCTGCAAGAAATAATTATTATTTACTGCTCTATCCGTTTTCACTCCTTTACGGTCTGATCATCTGGATTCGTAATTTCCTTTTTGACTATAAAATGATTCAGTCTGTGGAATTCCCCATCCCCATAATTTCCGTGGGAAATATTACTGTCGGCGGCACAGGCAAAACACCCCATATTGAATACTTGGTCGAGCTCCTCAGAGATGAGTTTCAGGTAGCAACCCTTAGCAGGGGATACAAGCGCAAGACCCGTAATTTCATCCTCGCAGATAAGGAATCAGGGGTAATGGATATCGGCGACGAACCGGTACAGATCAAACATAAATACCCTGACATCAATGTTGCCGTGGATCGCCGGCGGGTAAACGGTGTGAGGGAATTAATGGCCCGTATACCGGACCTGGACGTTATCCTGCTCGACGATGCATTCCAGCACCGACATATTAAACCCGGATTATCTGTCCTCCTGATAGACTTTAACAGGCCATTGTCTGAAGACCACCTGCTTCCTGCCGGGCGACTCCGTGAACAGGGCTATGAGCGCCGCAGGGCCAATATCATTCTTATTACCAAATGCCCCGACAGGCTCAAGCCCATCGAACGACGGATTATCATAAAGGACCTTAAACTCTATCCTTTCCAGCACCTGTTCTTTTCAAAACTGAACTACGGTGAACCTGTCCCCCTATTCGATGACACAAAGAACCCGGTTAGCCTTGCCGATATGAAAGCTTCCAAACCTCAAATCCTTATGGTGACCGGTATTGCAGGTCCCCGCCTTTACAAAAAGCACCTTCGCAGCATTTCAACCAATATTACCGAGCTTACCTTTCCTGACCACCATGAATTCAATGAAAAGGACCTGGCATCCATGTTGGAATCTTATGAGAAGATGGAAGGCGATGAGAGGTTCATATTTACCACTGCAAAAGATGCCACGAGATTACGAAAATTCACTAATATAGCAGCCCCGGTCCGCGAAAGGATGTTCTATGTACCCGTCGGAATAGAGATCCTGAACGAAGACGGCGAAACATTCGATAACAACATACGAAATTATGTTAGAGACAATAAAAGAGACAATATCCTTCATAAACAGCAGGACAAAGATCAGGCCTGAAATCGGCATAATCCTTGGCACTGGACTCGGGGGTATGGTTAAGGAAATTGATATAGCCGATACCCTTGAGTATGAAGACATCCCGAATTTTCCGGTATCTACAGTCGAAAGCCATCATGGGAAACTTATTTTTGGTACCCTTGGCGGGAAGCGGATTGTCGCCATGCAGGGCAGGTTCCACTATTATGAGGGTTATTCCCTTCAGGAAATTACCTTCCCTGTCCGGGTTATGAAATACCTTGGGATCTCTCATCTTTTTGTGTCAAATGCCAGCGGGGGAATAAATCCCAATCAGGAAATCGGTGACCTCATGATCCTGGATGACCATATCAGTCTTATACCCAATCCACTGATCGGCAAACACGAACCTGAATTCGGTGATCGTTTTCCGGACATGAGTGAAACCTATGACAAAGCTCTCATTGAACGTGCTCTTGAAATAGGCAAAAAGAACAACTACCCTGTCTGCCAGGGCTGTTATGTCGGTGTTACAGGTCCCACACTTGAAACACCAAAGGAATACCAGTACTTCCGCATTATTGGTGGCGACGCAGTGGGCATGTCAACCGTTCCCGAAATTATTGTCGCTCACCAGATGGGGATTACCTGTTTTGCAATATCCATCATCACAGACCTGGGTGTGCCGGGAAAGATCGTCAAAGTTTCACTTCATGATGTAACCAGCGTTGCCGGCAAAGCGGAACCCCGGATGACCCATATCATGAAGGAATTGATCGGGGGACTTTAATCCCCGTCCGAGGATTTTCAACCCATCAAGGTAGCGGGCAGTATATCATTACCTGTTACCTGACAGTATGCAAGTATTCCGGTATCTCCTGATTCTCCCATCCACTCCGGAAACCACGGTAAATACCAGGTAAAGTCCTCTGCCTGCCAGTTCCCCGTTGCGGTCGCAGCCGTTCCAGGTATAAAAACCCTCTGTTCCAAGCAACTCCCCCATCGCTATTTCCCGGACAAGCCTTCCCCCCGGATCGAATACCAGTATCCTGGCCCGGCATCCGGGTGTGGAAAAACGATACCTGATCAGAAGGATATCTTCCACACCATCCATATCGGGGGTGAATATTTCAGGTTCAACACTTATCCCCTCTCGCCCATCGTCGATTTCCATATACTGTGAATTCTTCCTGCCCGGTGTTCCAAATCCATCCGTAGATGATGCCGAATGCCAGTTCGAGGGATTTTCTGAACCGGGACTGAAACTTATTCTTTCCAGGGATACCCCTTCCGGGGAAGGCAGCGCCGGGTGGTGCATATCCCTGTGATATGCCATCTCATCCACCACGCTCAGGTACCTGTCAAGCAAAAGAACTGAACCCTCAATATCACCCATCGCCGGCATATCACTCATCTTAACAATCGAAAATCCATCATGAATCATGAAGAAGGCTGACAGTTCCTCAGGGTCTTCTGTAAGCGCAAGATACTGCCCGGGGAATAACAACCTGTGTTCCATTATCCTTCCGGCCGGGACAGGATCATTGACCGGGATATCCCCGGCAGCTGAATCATCCCCGGCAGCTGAATCATCCCCTCCTGTTGAACCATGTTCTGAATTTCCAGTTTCCCTGTTTGCAAGGCAGAGATCAGCAATGTCAAATGTTTTTTGTGTGGGATTATGGATTTCGATAAAATCGGGACAGAATGGAAGTGGATTAAAAAGGACCTCGGAAATCAGTATCTCAGATCTCATGGGAAGGACCGGCAGAGCGAACCGTATTTTGGTTCCATGATGAAGCCTGTTTCCCGAACAATCCATTATCTCCCCCTTCGGTTCCAGATTGTACTCTTTCCCGGGTTTAAATCCTGCCCGGTATATCAATGTCACTGCTCTGTTCCATGGATTCAGTAGGCAGACCGAATCAGGAATACCCATTCCCCCGTCTACCAGCCAGTTCTCTTTCAGAACTGCTGATCCATAACCCAGATATTCATTGAATTCAATGGTCAGGCTATTTTCATCCGGCAGGTAAACGGAAACGGGTTCGGGAGGAGTCCTGTCAGGATTTCTTCCTGCAATGGAGTTTTTACTGCCAGGGGTACCTCCTTGCCTGTCGATGGATGTAGACCAGTTTGTGGGACTATGGCATACTCTATCCTGATCAACCCTCTCGAGCGACCAGCCACCACCTGCATAGTACTCTGTGGAATGCATGCCGGGCGAATATTCCATCCAGTCCACCAATACAGAATCGGCATCCAGGAGCTGCATCAACGCCCCCTCGTTTGAGAACAGGGTTTTCGAGCCCAGTATATCCAGGACATGATCCGAGGCTGTATACTGGTCTTTGGTTTCCCGGTAACAGATCAACATATACTCCCCGGCGGGCAGTTCATGGTCCGGTAATTTCAGGATCTTTTTACCTGCTATTAAAGTCCAGTTGCCAACTGAAATTGTATATCCGCTGCGGTTAAAAAGCTCAACATATTCATATCCGGGCAATGTGACTGCAGGTAATGGATCGTACATCACTTCATTAAATATTATATCACCGGGCAGAGGTTTATACCAGGTAAAAACAGCATCCATGGTACCGGACAAATTTCCTTTCCTGTCTCCTATCCCATGAACTCTGAGAACCTGTTCCAATCCGGATGAAAATTCCTGGCCAAATACCAGGTCTACCAATAAATCAGATACCGGAATTATAGACACTGGCTGAATTTCATCAGGCAGAATCCTGTAATTCCCTGGATACAATGCAGATTTCATATCCACGGCCTCTGAATAAGACAGCCTGAGTGTGTATTCATTCAATAATTTCACTGAGGTGATTCCAGGAGCTGTGGTATCCTTCCTGAAGTATCCGGATATATTAAGGTTGTCAAACCAGAACTTCATGTCCTGCCTGGAACTGAAACGGTACTGTATCCCAAAATATCCGGGTTCAACTGTTTCGGTCTCATTTCCGGAACCGATCATCATCCAATTAATAAGCGAATCTGTCCCCGCCAGAGTACCTCCTGAGTAAACATTCCACTGCCCATCTGCTTTTCTTTCAACCTTCAGGGAAGCTGCCATAGTTCCAAACTCCTCCTCCCAATTAAGAATAGTTTCAGCAATTACCACAGCTTTTTCTCCATCTGTAAACCAGAGTTTCAGCAGGTCATCTGAGCCTTTATAATTCACCCCCAGCACAATAGCCCTGTTCCCGGCCACCTGTCCCCCACCCGAGATTTCACCTCCCTGCAGGTCCCCTCCAAACATATTACCCTCTGAAAGGAGGTACACTGCCCATTTATTTGATGAGGATGGATTATACCCATGCCGTAAAATAAAACTCCAGGTAGTCAGAGAATTTTCCAGGACAAGGCTGTCATATGCAAATCCGATCCGGTCCTCCCCACCGGTGGAATCATCAAGCCCGTGCCACAGTGATAATGAGCCAGATAGCGCATTCTGGCCTGTAATTACCCAGGCCGAATCACGGCTTTGATTCCAGCTTTTGAGTGAACCTGATTCAAAGTCAAAACTCAGTTGAGCAAATAATATTGATGGAAAACAGAAAAAAAACAATAACAGTCTTTTCATTTCAAAATATTATTTCAAATTTTGCAGATCTTATAAATCGAAAATTTTTAGTGTCAAATTCTTTTAAATTGTAAAATTCATGAAAGTTGCTGTTGTTGGTGCTACCGGTCTTGTCGGTACTGTGATTTTGGAAATCCTTGAAGAAAGGAACTTCCCAGTTTCAACCCTTTATGTCGTTGCCTCCGAAAGATCGGTGGGCAAAGAGTTAATATTTAAGGGAGAGAAACATAAAGTCATCGGTATGCAGGATGCCATTGACAACAAGCCGGATATTGCAATTTTCTCAGCAGGTGGTGGCACTTCAACTGAATGGGCGCCAAAGTTTGCAGAAGCAGGAACGGTAGTTATTGACAACTCATCTGCATGGAGAATGGATCCTTCCAAGCGATTGGTGGTACCGGAAATAAATGCTGATGCAATCGGGCCGGATGATAAGATCATTGCCAATCCGAACTGTTCAACCATTCAGATGGTTCTGGCCCTGGCTCCCCTGCACAAAGCCTATACAATTAAAAGAATCGTTGTTTCCACCTACCAGTCTGTGACCGGAACGGGTGTAAAGGCGGTTCAGCAAATGAAAGATGAGCGGGCCGGGGTACAGGGAGAGCGTGCTTATCCCCACCCCATTGACCTCAACGTCCTGCCCCATTGTGATGTTTTCCTTGAGAACGGCTATACCAGGGAGGAGATGAAAATGGTCAATGAGACCCGTAAAATCCTCAGGGATGATACCATCATGTGTACCGCAACCGCTGTCAGGGTACCAGTAATGGGAGGACATTCCGAATCCGTTAACCTGGAATTCGAAAAGGAGTTTGAGCTTGCAGATATACACCGGATTCTTTCCGAATCGCCGGGTATCACTGTCCAGGATGATGTTGTTAATAATGTCTACCCGATGCCCCGCAATGCTGAAGGCAAGGATGATGTATTCGTCGGAAGGATTCGCAGGGATGAGTCCCGTGAAAAATGCCTCAACCTATGGGTGGTTTCAGACAACCTGCGTAAGGGTGCTGCTACTAATGCAATCCAGATTGCGGAGGCTATGTCAGCTGCGGGACTGATAAAGGCTTAGACTCGAATGGTGGCACACAGGATAGTGAACATCCTGTTAATAGAGAAAATCGTTGTAGGGATAACGTTTTGAGTGAATCTCCTTTACCTTTTCATAGAGGAGATTCCGCATTTCTTTGATATTATCCTTGTTCTTCGCGGAGATAAATACGCATTGCCCATTCGCCTGTGCCATCCACGTTTTCTTCAGATCGGCAAGGCTGATGTTTTCGGGGGTCGGGGGACTAAGATCATCCTCGTCTTTCTTTACGTATCGGAAGGCATCGATCTTATTAAAAACAATATAAGAGGGCTTATCCCTCGTCCCAATCTCCAGCAAGGTCTGGTTAACAATCTCTATCTGCTCTTCAAAACTGGGATGTGAAATATCTACTACATGAAGGAGTATATCTGATTCCCTCACTTCATCCAGTGTCGACTTGAATGACTCGACCAGGGAATGAGGAAGTTTACGGATGAAACCCACTGTATCAGAAAGCAGGAAGGGAAGGTTTTCGATTACAACCTTTCGCACGGTAGTATCCAGTGTGGCGAACAGCTTATTTTCTGCAAAAATATCCGATTTGCTCAATACATTCATAAGGGTGGATTTCCCAACGTTTGTATAACCTACCAGGGCAACCCTTACCATTTTCCCCCGGTTCTTGCGCTGAACAGCCTTTTGTTTGTCTATTTTTTTAAGATCTTCCTTCAGTTTGGCCATCCGGTCCCGGATAATCCGGCGGTCCGTTTCAATTTCCGTTTCCCCGGGTCCCCTGAAACCTATTCCCCCGCGTTGCCGCTCCAGGTGGGTCCACATCCTTGTAAGCCTTGGAAGCAGGTATTCATACTGTGCAAGCTCGACCTGTGTCTTGGCATGTGCTGTTTTGGCCCGGTGTGCAAAAATATCAAGGATAAGATTGGTGCGGTCCAGTATACGGCATTTTAGTTCCCCTTCAATATTCCTGAGCTGGGAAGGATTCAATTCATCATCAAAAATGACCAGGTCAATCTCATTCTTTTGCACATAATCCCTTATCTCGGCCAGCTTTCCGCTTCCCACGAAAGTGCGCGGATCCGGATGCTCCAGACGCTGCATAAAAGTTTTCTCAACCACAGCACCGGCAGTATCAGTAAGGAATTCCAGCTCCTTAAGGTAATCTTCTACCTCATCGGCGTCCTGGTATTGTTCGATTACTCCAATAAGAATCGCTGTTTCCGGCTTCAGCTTTGTTTCAATCGGTTCCCGCATATTTCTATCCTAAAAGGCCAACAAAAAACCACCCCGGTAATTCTGAGGCGGCTTCCATGTATTCTATTGAGTATTTTCTTCCTAGTAAATAAGCTGTCTGTTTTTGTTGATTCCCTCCCGGATGGCAGGTTTAAGGGTTTCAGTGCACATATGAAGCATCTCGAAGTCGGTTGGAAAAGTTGCTGCATCACTTTTCATCATTGCCTTCGCTTCATCGTCGAGGGCATCAATATCGCCGGATGCTCGAGCTGAATGGTGCTCAAAAACATGCTCGGCTCCGATTGGCTCCTTGCGCATGAGTTTCTTTGGATTGTTTGACTGGATCTCGATATTTCCATTGATCCGGACTGATTTGAACTGGTGAGTCTCAATCAGGGTACATTGCAGTTCTTTGTACCTGGCGATCTTGATGTCATTACCGGCTGTATCCCTCATTACATTCCCATTCGCATCGAGTACATAATCAAATCCGTCTTCAACCTTTTTCTTGTAAAGGTTATCATCTTCTTTTACTTCGTCTGGTGATATCATTATGGATTCCAGGTTCACATATATGGTATAGTCGTATGCAATATCCTCATTAAGATGTTTGAAGTGATATTCTACCCATTCATTTTCAAATCCGCGATTGTCAATTTCCAGCAGATCGTCCTCCCATACCGGGTCAAGGTTTACATGGGTCATATTGTTAACCAATACAATTACCCTGCTGACACCCTTGAACTTTGCTTCCTCTATCAGGGGATCAAGATCGGGATACATGCCACCTGAGTATTCCTGGGCCTTGTTCATTTCGAAATGGGCCTGACGGTATGACTCTTTGGTGCCGGTATTCATCAGGTTTTTCCCGCTATGATAATAATATTCAGCTGCCTTGCGTTTGGCAGAGATTATCTTGGCATCGTAATCAATATACTCATAGTTAATTGTCCGCCCGTTCAGGTTCATTGGGAGAATTGTACGAACAAGTGATTGCCTGTTCTTCATACGGGAGTAGATGGCAAAGACCTCTTCATAATTATTCGGATTGTCCTCCCTCTCAAGAAATCTTACCCGTTCCAGGTCCTGCTGATTGGCAACCTGGTAAGACTTATCAAGGGCCTCGATGTCCTTTGGACTGTCAGGTTTTTTGCGAATCTGCTTGACTGCTTTCTGGATTGCCGCGTCGTAATTACCCTTCTCAAGCATCTTTTTGGAAGATCCGCAGGAAGAGAGGATAATTGCTGTAATAATAAAGTAAACTATACGTCTCATATCTTATGGGGTTAATTGCAGACTAATTTAGTAAAAAAGGTTCTAACCAACCTTATGATTAATTAACAACCACAAATTATGTCAAAAATAAAAAACCCTGGTGGTACATGACCGCCAGGGTTATCTGTTAAGTTATTGTTATTTACTGCAATACAAAGTTAATCGGGAATGTAAACTGAACCTTTACAGCTTTACCCCTTTGTTTTCCCGGAGACCATTTGGGTGAACCCATTACAACACGGGTAGCTTCTTTATCGAGGGCAGGGTCAACACCGCGAACAACAACTGCATCCACAACCTGTCCTTTTGAGTTAACAGCAAACTGAACGTATACTTTTCCACTGATACCGTTCTCAGCAGCAATTTCAGGGTAACGCAGGTTCTTGGCAATCCATGAACGAAATCCCTCCTGGCCTTTCCCCTGGAAACTGGGCATATCCTCAACAATGAAGAATACCTCCTCTTCTGCTACTTCTTCCTCCTCTTCGAATTCGAGGATTTCAATCTCCATATCCTGGTCAGCCTCTGCATCTTCAATGATAAGCTCGTCCTCGATCTCAACATCGTCCTCAACGATATTCAGTACCTCGGTAACCTTTGGTGGTGGTGGTGGTGGTGGTGGTTTGACTTCCTCTTGCCTTGTGATAGGTATGATTTCCTCTTCGAGGTCCATATCAGCAAGCACCCCAAGAGTGTTTTCCATGTTTGGTTTGCTGCTCCACTCGAACGCTGCAAGGATTATTCCCAGTACAATTACTAGTCCTATCTGGAGGAAGACCCCCCTCTTGCTCTCCAAATTCGCTTTGTCTGATTTCTTTAGTTCCATGACCGGTTTTTTTTAAGCGTCTAAAAATAAGGAATATTTGTTGAAATTCAATATTTCCTTTATAAAAACTCCACAAAAATCAAGCCAGGCTGAACGTAGAAGAATATTGCTGGTTGAATATTTTTGCAGGGATCCGGACTCCTAACTTTTCAAAATCTTGATTGCCTCTTCGTTTTTAACTTCTGTCATAAATGTAATACCGGTAACCTCTTCTGTTTCCCTGTTGGATGTGAAAAGATCATCCCTGGAGATTTTGTTCAGACTGAATTTTCTCGCTCCTGCCATAAATTGCTGTAATCCACAGGCCAGCTTATCCGCGTATGCATACATTGCTATCGCACCAAAAGGAATGTTCTTCATTTCATCTTTTCCGACTTTTTCTTGTACAGGCTCCCATCCTGCAAAGATTTCTTCAGGATATTTGCCGAAATCCTTAACAGCAGGAGGCAAAGTTTCCCAGTGTCCATATAGAGAAGCTCTTTTTTCAGGTTTAAATACCCCTTCAATGTTGCTTCCCAGGAATCCGGGTATCATAGGTGCCCGCCCCAAACATACCATCTTGGAAAAAGGTGCACCCAGAGCCAGGGCCTTAAATAAATGATCCTCCCTTGCAAATCCACCGGCAAATGAAATATCCGGCACCTTGATTCCCTGGTCCGAAAGTATTTTACAATACTCATATGCTTTGGAATGCAGTGCGATGGAGGGAACGCCCCAGTGCTGCATCATATTCCAGGGACTCATTCCGGTACCACCTCCTGAACCATCTATGGTAAGCAAATCAAGTTCCGCATCTGCTGAAAAACGTATTGCCATGGCAAGTGCTTCATTGTCATAAGCACCGGTTTTTAAGGAAATCCGCTTAAATCCGAGTTTCCTCAGGTAAGCAACATGGTCCATGAAAGATTGCCTTACCTGTTCCGGTGAGGATAAATCTGTACCGCCCAGCCTGCTGTGGCGTGCAAATGAGCTAAGGGCACGGGCATTATATGCTGCCTCAACTACAGGATCGTAGGGATCAGGATCTACAAGATATCCGCGATCTTTCAGGAACTTAGCATATTCAATTTCAACAACCTGTATCTCTCCACCAATATTCTTAGCTCCCTGACCCCATTTCAATTCAATAATAACCTTATCTCCGTATTTATCAATAATATACTCTGCAACACCGGTCCTGGTATCTTCAACATTCATCTGAACAATCATGGCGCCATATCCGTCGTAATACCTGAAAAAGGTTTCCACCCTGCGGTCAAGTTCAGGGGCCTCCTTTATCCTGCCTTTTTCCAGGACTGATTTTGGATCCACTCCGACTACATTTTCCCCGACTACAATAGGGATACCGCAAAGGGCTGCTCCGACAGCAAAAGATTCCCAGTAATTTCTTGCAATGAATGTCGATCCGAGTGCACCTGTCATCATCGGAATTCTGCACTTGGTTATTTCTTTGTTCCCAAATTCTGTTGTAACATCCACATTGGTGAACAGACAGTCATCCGGATTAGTTGTAAGAGGAGCTTTTAAACCTTCAACTCCATAAGCATAACCATTTATCCTCAATCCATGGTAACCCACTCCTACGGAAGAAACGAGCAAGGCTCCTGAGGTTGTTTGTCCAAAATTCCTGGGATACAGTAGTTTCCTTCCTTTGAGTGAGGACATCCAGGTTTCACATTTTCCTTTGCAGGCGGAATCGCAAAGTGTACACAATCCCGATTCACAGGGAACCCCGCGATTTACGGTTCCGATGGCATCATTGTTCTTTACCCATTGTAACATTCTAGTAGTTATTAAATATTGATACTAATAATTTATTACATTTTATGGTCAAAATATATTGAATTATTAGTATAGAACAAATATAAATACTAAATTGTAAGGTGTGGTCATGCCTGAATGCATTAACACCCATACCTTTACGATGGAGAGAGAATTCTGGTCAGAATTAAAACTACTTTCCGAGGCTCAGATGATATTCCTGAAGGGATTTCACCTTATAGGCTCCGTTCCTCCGGTCTTTGATACCCTTGGTTGCTGCCAATGCTGCGGATGTATTTACGACAAGGGTAATTACTCCGTTTTTTATTGCATCAACGATATTGGGCCTGCCTTCATGAACTTTTTTGACTGATTCGCATTCGATGCCATTTTCTTCAAGGGGAAGAGAGGTTGAGGTTGCTTCCTGGGACTTTAAAAATGCAAGTCCATAGGTATCTGC
>DRHS01000020.1 GCA_011053095.1 Bacteroides sp. | reverse complement strand
CTTCATACCTATCCAGCATCGTGTTCTTGTCTTGCTCATTATCATAGATTCTGGGAACATCCACTTTGAGCTTCTGGTCTCCAATGCGCACACTCCCGGGGTTAAATCCCCAGCGGCTGTAGCGTCCATCATGAGGCTTCTCCCTTTTATAGCGGGCTCCGGCCTTCTGTGTTACTTCTTCCTCCAAAAGCTCATTGATCATGATTTGGCAAATGCTTAAATGGTTCTGTAGCAATGAAATTTTAATGTCTACTGATTGCTCCTGCAACCAGGATAAATTTCTACGTTTTAATTGGGTATCTTTACTTTTAGGTTCCATGTTATTTAAAATTTGGACGTTTTAAATTAAACATTTTTGGAACCTCCCGGAAGAATCAGCTCATCAAAGGCTGATTCTTCCTTTCTAAATTTCAACTAAGTTTGGGACAACATCGTCTTCTCCCAGGAATGGTCTTCCGTCAATTCCTTCAGGGATTTCTACACCCGCGAGTTTCAGGAGGGTCGGACCAAAATCAATAAAGCTTACAAAACCATCCGTAATTGATCCTTGTTTAAAATCTACCAGATGCCTGAAATTCTCAGGAATCCTGACAACCAGGGGAACATGCAAGCCTGTTTCGTAGGCAAATCCTTTGCTCCCGGGGAGTACTCCTCCGTGATCACCAAAATAGAATATGAATGTATTCTCCAGTAAACCATCTTCTTTCAATTGTTCTACTACATCTCCGACGATGGTATCCACTTCAAGAATTTTATCACGATAATATGCGGCTGTAAAGCGAAAAGTTTCTGTATCCGGATGCTTTGGATTCAGGAAAACCTCGTCCGGGTCCACTGTAGTCACATAGGTTTCCATTTTGCTCTTCATAAAGTGCAGATTGCTTTCATGGGAAGCACTGCGAGACATCTTATGAAAGAATGGCTGACTTTCTGCCCTGTTGCTCCAGTGAGCATTTTTGGAAGATTCATCCCATACCCCATCATTCTCTATGATATTATAATCCTTCTTGCTATTATTCGTAGTATAGTATCCAATCTCACGCAGGTATACAGGAAACATCTCGATACCTTTCGGCATGGGAACCAGCTGAGTCCGGCGATGATACTGGGTACCGATACGCGGTCCATAGCAGGATGAAATCAGGGTTGACCTTGCCACGCTGCATACTGGTGAATTGGAAAAGGCAGAGGTAAACAAAATTCCATTTTCGGCGAGTTTCTCAATATTCGGTGTGGCAATCCCATCTTCATCAAAGAGTTCCATATAGTGTTTGGAATTGTCTTCGGAAAGTATCCACACAAAATTCGGTTTTCCCGGGGTCTCCTTTTCCTGCACTGTACATGCGGTAAGAAATGCAAGAAGTGGTAATAATGCAATCATTTTATTCATAACAATCAGGTACAACAGTTTAGAAACAGGTTCATTTCCGTAAAGTTATAATAATATACCTTCTGTAATAAGTACAGAGGAAGACAGGTTGAGATTAGGTGAGTCTTAAAGGATTATTTTGAAGGTGGCTGCATAGAACATGGTTTAAAAGAATATTAATATAATCGCATTTTTTTGCTACTCTGATTCTTCTATATAATCAAGAGAAGTTAGAAATTTATCTGTTTGATGAGCTAATAAACGTACCCACACTCTTTCATGTGGGTTCTTATAAAAATACTCGATTTATCTCCACATTGTTCTGCTGATAAATTTTGATGAAATAATCATGCTAAGAAGAAAGGTTCATTTTGTTCGAAAATCCTTCACGCATACCAAGGTGTGGTCAATTGATATATGAGGGGTAATTTTAGGTTATTCTTACGTTATAAAAGAACATTCCCCTGTAAAGCTCTTGTTTACAAGGGATTGTAAAATTTAAAAGTGATCCCGAGAGTACAGAGTTCGAACCAATTATTACTCCAGGATATTTCATTAATTCTTAAGCTGTACCAGTACCAGTACCATTCCCCATCTGATTTAGCCATACTCAATTCCCAGTTTTTACTGTAGTGACTATGTCCTTCATACGAATTCAATAAAATAAACTATAAATAAAAATAAATAAATAGATTATGAAACCAAAACATTTTAATAAGCTGATAATTGCACTGAGCATTCATATTTTTTCAGTGCATTGCAAATTATTGTATTATCTCAATCCTGAGATATCAACTAAGCAAGCCTTCTCATATCTGAATCTTGATGAACCGACAATCCTTGCAATGGTTTTTGCACTTTCTTATTCAGTTGCAACAGCATTTGTAATTTATATTAGCAATAGAAAGAGTCTTATTTTCACCTATGGATTTATTGATACAATTGGTGTATTACTTTATTATTTTATATCAATTCCAATTCATTTTGGTGCGATTTATTTTGCTCTTTATACTGGAATTCTTATAATCTCCACGGTGTTTTTAAATGGACCGGAATACTTAATTGATAAAATCATGGAGATGAAGGAAAAGGGTATTACACAACGAGAAGTTGCTGAGAAGTTAAACATCTCAGAGAGTAAAGTATCTAGAATATTGAAGAGGACGAGAACTTAGATGGCCTGTCTTTGAACTGCAATTCAGAAAAAACACAGTCAGTGTAAATCCGACATAGCATAGACTTAAGATGACGTTCCCAAAAAAAAACGGCATTTATTTATCGTTATAGAATAAGTTGAAAAGTGTGCACCTGCCTTACAAGCAGCGAACCCTACTGAAAAGAAAGCTGGATTTTGAGTTAAAGAAAACAGCTTTGATATGAGTAATGTATCTCTTAATTTTATGCTACAAGGAATCCGGACGTTGCTGACGATAAACATCTATCTCTTAATTTTTAAACCAACCTGTCCAGATTAGGCTGAAGATTTACAGATGGCCTACGGGGATGAATTTTAAATAAAAGTTCATAAGCTTGCGCGGGAAGAGAAAGCAGAGACTCCAAAAAGGGAAGATAAAATGGCCTATTTCATGCTTGTATCTTCAAAGGCCAGCGGGCATAACCTGAAAGACTTTTTTATTCAATGGGATTTCAAACTTCCCCAGGAGGATTTCGATGCCTTAGATGCTTTAAACCTTCCAGATCCCACAATTGATCTGCTCAGGTTAAGGGAATAATTTTAACTACTGAAAACTCAGTTTGTCAGTTCAAATGGAAGATACCAGTTTCTGGAATCCATCAACAGGCTTCTAATGTGAGCTCTTTCGGAAGCAGGATAGCCGGAAGCGACCATATCGGCCAGGAATGCACTTCCATCAAGTCCCATCTTGTTGCGCCTCCTGGCAATTCTTACCAGGTCATAAAAACGTTCCCCTTCAAAGGCAAGCTCCCTTGCCCTTTCGGTTAAAATGACCTCTTCCAGGTAGAGCTGCTTTTCCAGGGTTGTGGAGATTCTTTTATACCCGGTAACTTCATTTGTATAGGGATGAAACGAATAGATAATATCCTCACTGACAGAGATACCCCTGGCGTCGAAAAATCCAACTCTTCCGGCCACACCCAGTTGACTGGGGTCACCCTGATAATCTCCATTGTAAATATACTGCTCAGCCTTTAACAGAAATTGCCGTGGTAATCCACCCGACTCAAAGACCCAGTTAGCATATATCTCAGCCGCATAGAGATGAACTGATGCAGCCCTGTATACCATATAATGTGCATCTTGCTGGAAGGGTGTTTTCCCGATGGTATATTTGTATACGACCGTATCTACACCTTCCATAAAATCCAGTAATTCGTTTTTGTTGTCTTTCAGTTTAAGATCCAGCATATATTTAACTGCAGAATCACTCAATGCTCTGCCATCCTTAAGGTACTGGTAGGAGGCACCATATCCCCTGCTGAAATCCCCAGGAATACCCGGGTCTATTGTATAGGTTTCATCAGGATTGCTGGAGTTGAAGCCAATATTCTTATTTCTCCATAATGTCTCCCATAGCTCTATTGCATATTTTGTGGGTTTCAGAGCATATAGGTTGGGTGTTCTGGCAGAAAAATAGTATTGCAAACTATTGCGCTGGAAAGACAGGTCCGACTTTCCAAACCATAGGGTAAAGATGTGCTCATAACCATCTATGGTTGTTAGAATCTTTTTCCAATTAGTATAACTGAACTCTTCGTCTATTCCGAAGCGAGCCTTATTATCATCTTCGTCAAAAAATCTCAGCAGCACATTCAGATTGTTCAAGGCCTGGGTATAGTCACCAATGTGCAGGTACATCTGTCCCAATAGTGTGTGCATTGCATATTCATTCCATACGGTGATATTCCAGGTTTTGTCATTGTTATCGTAACTGTAATCTACTCCAACGACCCTGACGCGTTCTTCAATATCTTTGATGCATAGCCTGGTTATGGCATCCTGATCGAGAAATTTTCTGTCGGTATATTCAAAAACCTTTGTAATAGTATCATTATTAAATCCGTTGGGATGGTATTCAATATAGGAGCTGTCTACAAAAGTTCCGGATGAATTGACAAATTCATTTATCTCGGAAATATCAGTTAAAGTTTCCGGAATATAGGGGATCTCGTTGTAAATGCGAACTGCATTAAAGTAGGCCCAGCTTCTCATACAAATTGCCTCACCCAGCATATAGTGAAAATTTGAAATCGCCGATTCAGGATCCGTAACCTCGGGGTAGTTGTTTTCAAGGATCCTTATCATTTTGTTTGATGCGGCAATCAGTTTGTAGAAAGGAGCGGGACTAAGGTATCGGTTTCCGGATGACATTTGAAAATTGTACACCTCCTTAAGGTCAGGATCTGCGTTGTCTGTAACCTCCACAAGATCACCTCTCAATTCACCTAAAATCACGATCTGTTCAACAAGTTCCTGCTGAATGGCATATAATCCAAGGCTGCCTGATCGTAATTCCACAATATCTGATGGAAAGTTCTCCTCCTTTATCACAAGATCCTGATCCGGATTGAGGAATTTCTCACATCCAAACTGCAGGATCATGACAAGGATCATGAACAAAGGAATTACCGGGAATCTTTTCATTCTTCTACATACTTAAATTAACAACAGCTCTCCATGATTCATTACAGTCCAATTTTTATGCCTGCCAGGAATCCCCTCGATAGCGGCATTTTACCATAATCAATCCCCTGATCCAACAGGCTTGAACTATAACTGAATTCAGGATCATATCCTTTGTAAGCGGACATAGTAAAAAGATTGGTGGCCGTTACAAATATTTTCATATTGTTTATTGACAATAGCTTTCTCTTTACATCAAAGGAAAGCGTCAACTCTTTCAATCTCAGGTAGGATCCATCTTCAATCCATCTGTCTGAAAAGACATTATTCCCTGCAGGATCGCCCCAGGTTGCCTTAGGAATTTTGGTTTCCTGGCCATCATATTGCCAGCGTTGCAGAACTTTTATGCTCTGGTTTGCCAGGTCGGACATACCTTCGTTCCTGTACCGAACATAATTGTATATTTCATTCCCGTAAACTCCCTGGAAAAACACATTCAGCGACCAGTTTTTATATCTGGCATTCAGATACATTCCACCAAAAAAGTCTGGCTCAAATGATCCAAGTATCTGTTTGTCATGTTTATCGATCACATGGTCTGTCTCTCCGTTTTCATCGGCTAAGTTCTCAAATATGGCATCTCCCGGTCCATAAGGAACACCACGATCGGATACTAAATCTGCCTGGGAGGCCTCTTCCCAAGATGCAAATACCCCGGAATAACGATATCCGTAGAAACTGTTTACGGGATCACCGACCCGGTTTATCAAAGTAACGTTTCCAAAATTATTCAATACCTGTTCGCCTCCCGATATCTCTCCAACGATACTTTTGAATTTTGTAAAATTGCCTCCAAAATCAAGGGTGAAGTTCATTTTACTGATGATCCTGCAGAACAGATCAGTCTCAATTCCGGTGGTTTCAATGCTTGTCGAATTGGTCGGGTAGCTGTCATAGCCCAGGTAAGAGTTTTGCAGCTCAAATATCAGAAGGTGTTTACTTGTATTATTAAAATAATTAAACGTACCGGAGACACGATTGGCAAACAGGCTGATGTCAAGACCGAGATTCAATTGGTTCTTTTTCTGGTATGACAGCTCTTCATTGGCAAGCTTACCAGGAACAAGCACGGAGGTTTCCCTGTACTGACCAACTGAAAAATGATTGAATGTGTTGGTTTCTCCAATATCATCGTTGCCGGTAATACCGTATGAAACCCTTAATTTAAATTCCTCAATTGCGTAGAGATCCGAGAACAGTTTCTCTTCAGAAATACGCCAGGCTCCCCCGACCGAATAGAACATTCCGACCGGAACATTTCCCAGCATCAGGGCATCCTTTGCTTTTTCACCTAATCTTGATGAGATATCAGCTGAAACTGAGCCTGATAAAAGATATTTATCATGGAAGGAATAGACAATGTTTGAATATACAGCTCCCCAGTTCCATGCGCTGTTCCTTCCTCCAAGTTCATCCAGCAATGGAAGGCCTCTGTTCAGGTTAGTATATTCATCTCCGGCAGTATTCTTTCCAATCCCCCAATCCTCCTGAAAATTATTGCTCTGCCAGCGCAGTCCGATGCTGGCATGAAAATAATGAGCAGTCCTGAAACGCGGGGTTTCAAAATAGAACTGGTTATTATTATACAATGATAAGAGTGTGGTATTCTTTGCTTTCGTAACATTGTATACCTCTCCATTATAAAGCAAGTCAAATCCACGGTCAGGAATGAAAAGGTACTCTTTCAAATTGTTGGAATTTAAACCTATAAGTGATCTGAATTTTAGTTTCTCCGTAATTTCTCCATCAAGGCTGACACTTGTAAGAAATCTGTAGTTTTTAGCCGAACCATTGAGCAATTCGCTTACCGCGGTTGGGTTGGAAGTGCCGAGCTCTTCAACCTCAGCAATGGTTTGAATAAGGTTTCCGTCTTCGTCATATTCATATGGGTTAAGCATGGGACTCTTGGACAAGGCTGACAATATTGGATTTGACACATCAGATATAGCAGACTCTTTTAACATTGCATTGCTCGTACTTAAATTGGAAGCAATATTTAATTTTAGCCAGGAGAAAATGCCGAATGATCCTACCAGCCTTATATTGGTACGATCCAGGGAAGTGTTTTTAAATATTCCGTCATTATTGAGGTAACTTATAGATAAACCATATTTCGCCTCAGCACCACCACCTTTAATAGAAAACCGCAGATTTTGCATACGGGCATTCTGAAAAACTTCCCTCTGCCAATCTGTATTATGTCCATAAGGAAAGTACTCCGGATCCTGCGAAGTATAGAATAATCCCGGGTAATCCCTCTTGTATTTCTCTTCATTGATCCCGCTCGAGAACAGGATCTCATTTGCCAGGTGCTTGTATTGCCTGGCATCCAGCTGAGGCAGATTATCAGGTTTAAGGGAAATTCCCGTTCTGAGGAGAATGTCAATGGATGTTTTGGTTTCCTGAGGCTCCAGCGTTTTAATAAAGACAACTCCATTTGCACTCCTCATTCCATACATCGCCGTGGCAGCTGCATCCTTAAGTATTATGATTTCAGATATATCAAGCGGATCAACCGTATAGAGCGGATCATAATTATAACCTTCGATCATCTCATTGTAAAGGTTGCTGTTCTCAAGGGGAATCCCATCCACAATGTATAGTGGCTGATTGTTGCTCAGGATTGATGAATACCCCCTTATAAACATCGAGACACCCGATCCGGGCATTCCTGAATTAGTCGTGATGTAAGCGCCGCTTGCTCTTCCCTGGGCATATTGCCCTATACTTGAATAGGGTTGTTCAATAAACTTGTTTACATCAAGGGTATTAAAAGAAGAGATTAAATCCCGTCTCTTTTTTTCTTTCACCGGCATGGCCAGCTCATCGAATCTTGAATCAACAGAGATCCTGGTCAGATATATGATTATACTGTCCTGATTATTAAGTAGTAGTTGTTTCCCCTTGTATTCATCCAATGGATTTACAATAATCCATTCATTCCCGCTTATCTCTGGTAATATAAAAGTTCCATTTTCATTCGTATACACAGGTTCTTCTCCCCCCGGGATACTAATGGTCACATTATTAACGGGCTGCCCGGCATCGTTCAATACCCTGCCATAAAGGTTTTTCGTCTCCTGTCCTGTCACAAGAGCTGAAAAAAGCAATCCTGAAAAAATTAGCAATCGGATTTTTGCACCTTTACTCATTGATTTATTCTTCCTTAAAATTTTCCAGTGATACATAGTCAAGGATAAAGCCATTATCTGACCACTTCCCTGGTTCAACATACAAAAGGGTAATTGTTACGTCCCCGTATTCGGTAATATTTTCAACCAGCAAATCAAAACTGTTAAATCCATTTTTTTCTCTGAATACCTCTTTTGTTATGCTCCTCACCGGCTCGTTCAGGTCATAGATATCAACTCTGTCAGAGTTACCATAGCCAAGATTAATGTTCTGCACCACTCCATTGACCATTATCTGGAATACTCCGGAAGGGGTTGTTTTTAGCCTGAACAGCAGCCGGTAGGTTCCAGGGAATATATTACTGATCTTAAAGCTCATTGAAAATTCCTGGTTTGAGTTTGGTTCATCAAACCGCACCACCAATGTCGAATCATTATCTGCAAATCCCGGAGTGAATGTTGCGACCGGGTTAACCGGGTTCCCGGTGACAATAACTTCATCCTTCCAGGCATAAAGGTTACTGCCTTTGTATATGACAAGGTGTTCACCCTGAATGACATTACGGCCTTTATAAACGCTGTCAGCAATTACGAAATCCAGATAATTATATGAGCGGCCATTGCTGCATTCGAATGAAGAATTATAATCAATATTGGCCGGGTCCACGTTCACTGAATCTCCTTTGATGTTCCTTATCCGCCCCGGTGCAAAATCAATGGGACTCAGGTCGTTCCAGAAGACACCCTGGTCAGAAAGATATGGTAATAACACATCATTTATCCATTGATAGGGAATATCCTCTGTTGCAGGAAGACCAAGGTCCTCTGCGATCTGGGCCAGTGCATTGTCAAGTTGTTCCTGGGAGAATAGCAACATTGTAGCTTTTTTGGTCCTGAATTCCTGTGATATTGGAAAGTATTCTTCCTCAAACAGGTTCACTGTGGTTAAGGCTGTGTCATAGATGGTGTTTCCTTCCGGGTCATATCCTTTGGGACTGCTGAGTCCAAGATCAAGGTAGGAGGAATCCTGTGAATCGATATAGGATTTATAGAAAGGATTTGTTAATGCAATGAATTCGTATAAGTTGGGAAGGGGTTGGGCGATCCCGGAAAGTTCATAAAACTTGCCATCCAGGCACAATGGTCCGGTCAAAGTAATCTCCGCGTCATCAAAAAATGCAGAACCTCCGGAATTCCTGATCACAGAGAATTTCTCTCCTGAAGTCTGAATTTTTTTTGTCCCGTGGATATGGGCTATATTGATATAGGATTCTGTGATGAGATATTTTATCCAGTCTATAGTATCCAGATGAAGTTCTCCCATCGACTCAATCACCTCATTAGTGGGAACGAACAAGGTGATGGACCTTTCTTTATCAAATATTGTATCGATATTGTAATTGTCGAGAATGGACAGAAAGCTTGAATAGTCATCGTTCGTGCTTAGCAGGTTTAACAATGCGATATCAACATATTCCTCAGTATCTGAATAAAAGTACTCGTCCATTTCCTTGCGGCATCCGATTATTGTAAGAACTATCATAAGAAGAATTCCAGTTCTTACAGGCCTGATTGATTCTCTAATTATTCGCATGTAAGGATCTTTCATAATCAGAATTAATTACCTGCGGGTTTAAGCATGATCCTGTCAAGTTGCATACGTCCCGGTACCCTGGTTTGTAATTTGATCTCATGGGTTTCATATTCGTTAAAATAAACCGTGCCCAGCACGAAATCAGGCAGGAATGGCCTGTTCTTATCGCTACCGCCGGTCAGGTCAACCAGACTCCCCAATTTCTGACCATCCAGATAAACCCCCAGGATTGCATGCGAGGGGTCATCCCTTTTGGCAACAAGGCTTACTTCATAAGTACCCGGAAGTACCTTTGGTATACGGTATATAAACTCAAAATTCCCTTCCAGTGTAATATAGTCCTCGTTGGTTACCCCGTGGATGGAATCTCCTGTGTTTGTATAGGTAAGGAAGTCAATGCCGAGCAGATCAATAAAGTCCAGATCCTCCTTGCGGATAACCTGGCTTACCTCCTTATCGCGGAGGATATTGATCTGGTACTCCTCATAAAATTCAAATGTATTTCCTGTTTTTCCGGGAAGGAAGGGATGAAGCACCTGATCGAGCTGATGAATAGCCCCGGTTTTTGTCAGTATATTGCTGCGTTCAAGGTCAACCTTAAGATAATCGATTTCAATGGTGTCGCTTTCAATTATCAGAATGTCAAAGACTTGTGTGCCCTCATTGAATTTCAGATCCAGATCTTTGGCATCCACAGAAACTGGGAAATCTCCGTATGTGCTATAAAGAGATGTTTTGAATTCATCCAGGAAATTGCTCCCCGAAATAATATGATACCGGGCAAACTTGTTCACGCTGTTATCCGGATTACTAAAATCATTATCCTCCGGGCCAATAAGTTCTATCAGGTCATCCAGTGAGCTGATATCGTTTGCGCTGTATAATTCATCAGATTCAACAAACAGGGTATATTTATTATAAATTTTCCGGTCAAGATCATCCGGTAAATAATAGTTCATAGTATCCTCCAGGCCTGTTATCTCAAGCAATTCAGAAAAAATCTTATACCCCTTGTTTTTATTTGTCTGAACCCATTCATAACCGGTATAAATTACCGGTGAAAGCATTTTATCAATGATATGTATAACTCCGTTACTTTTCTCAATATTGATCTGACTTACCCCGGATTCATTGTTTACTGAATAAATAATTTCTCCCCCTTCAGTTTCAATGAATATGATGGTAAGGATATCATCAGAAAGAGTTTTGTCAGGCAGTGCACCGTTTGCAAAGTTTGATGAGAGAACCTCCACATTCAGTACATGATACCTGGCAAGTTCCCTTGTGAAAACCGTATCCTGCAACAACTCCTCCAGCGAGCTGAACCGGGAATTATTATCAATAAACCTGTCTACTGCATCGTTATTGGGTAGAAAAAGTGTAAATCCGTTTCCACCCGGGTGGCTGTTATAGGAACTTAACACATCTGTTAATCGTCCCACTTCAACGATCCTTTGAAATGAAGAGTAACTGGGATCGCTATGGATGTATTGCAGAATATTCTGATATTCATTACCGGTATAACGAATTTCCTGTTTTTCCTTTTCACAGGAAAACAGGAACAGTACCATTCCACACAGCACAATAACCGAGGTTAAAGGCCACAATGCCTTATACTTAGTTACCTTCATAGTAATACGGATTTTGCGTAATATTCCTGTTCCTGTCAATTTCATTTATGTAAATTGGCATATACCACCCGAGAGGATTGCTCAATTTTGCCTTTTGAACCAATTTCTGACTGGAGGGAACATCCTGCACCAGTATTTCAATTAATTTATCCTTATTGGCATAATTATTTCTTCTCCCCATCCTTAAAAGGTCGAACCATCTTTTACCTTCAAATGCGAGTTCTTTTGCTCTTTCCTCCAGAATGGCATCTTCAAAGTCCTGAGGGGTGAAAGAGACTGACAGCGGCTCCATATTTGCCCTATCCCTGACCGAATTAAGGTAAGCCAGTGACTGTTCGAATTCGCCAATCTGAGACAAGGCTTCAGCTTTCATTAAGTAGAGATCACCCATCCGGTATATGATAAAATTTGCACTCGCATTACTTCCCTCGGGTCTGATGCTCACCTGGTCGGGTGCCTGGCCTACATATTTCCATACCTGGTTTGAAAGTGACAGGGAGCCGTAGCCTCTGATCTGCTCGGCTGCCAAAAAAATAGCCGGACTTAGAATCATCTGAGCATATTCACTGGCTACATAATTGTTCCGGTCATTTCTGGTGATCCCATAAAGTGAATTGGATTGCCCCAATCCTTTGTCATAATATATTTCGAAAATTCCTTCCAGTGAAAAACCCGGCTGGAACAGTTCAAACCATTGTGTCGCAGGCAGGAGGGAATATATTCCAATCTCCTCCACTGCTTCTACATAATGGATGCAATCTTCATATTCAAAATTCCATAAGCTTATATCTGCAAGTAAGGCATTGACAGCCCCTTTTGTTGTTCTTGATACGGATTGCTCCCTGCTCGGATATACAACAGGGATCCTGTTCTGAATTTCAAGTAAATCGGTTTTTATGGCAGATAGTATCTCTGCGGATGCGGTTAGAGATGGAAAGAAATCGGCATTATCCGTTTCCGAAGGTTCAAGAACAAATGGAACATCATTGAAAATTCGAACCAGGTAAAAATAGGACAGGCTGCGTAAATAGACGGCCTCAGCCGTATATTGCTGAAGGAGATAATCGGAAAACGTCGGGTCAAACTCCTGAACGGAGGGCGCAATCTTAAGGATATGATTGCAGAGGTTTATTACTGAATAAAAGCCGCCCCAATTCGCATATTTATTATTGGATCGGATATTGCTTTCCATCATCATTTCCTGCTCAGCTTCCAGCCTGCTTCCTGCATCCACCATATCTCCCCTTACTTCGCCATGAATGAATAGAATTTTATCCAAATCAGCCATTTTCTTATATGCCCCCCCCAGAGTGGACAGTACTTCCTCTTTATTTTTCCAGTATTCACTCCTTACAAGACCATCTGTAGGTTTTTGATCAAGGAATTCGGTACAAGCACATGAAAACAGCACTATTACAATGATAGTCCCAGGCAGTAAATATTGTGTCAGTGCTGATCTTTTTCTCATCTGCTTACCTGCTAAAATCCAATTAAGAAATTAAATGCATACACACTTGGAGGAGGAGCCAGCCCGCTATCTGTTCCAAACCAGAACGGATCCTTAATAATGTTTCTGATCTCCGGATCCTGCCCGGTGTAGTTAGTAAAAGTCAAAAGCCTTCTGCCAATGAAGAAAACCTCTAATTTATTCAAGTGCAATCTTTGCAGAACATTCCTGCCAAAGGAGTAGCCGATTGAAAGGCTGTTTAACCTGATATAGTTCCCGTTTTCAACATATCGGTCAGATCCTAGATTATTGGCAGGATGATTCCGGTAAGCCCTTGGAAGCATACCGGGAAAATCCTGGCCTGGCCTCATCCACCTGCGAAGTGTAGCAGTACTTTGATTGTTTCTGTCTGAAAGAGTCTCAGTATCCATCGCTATCTCGTTTACGATTTGAAATCCCGTTCTAAACATGAACTGGGCATAGAAAGAGAAACCCTTGTATCTGATATTAGAACCAATACCACCTGCAAAATCGGGATTTGAATCACCAAGATATACTACATCATTCAAATCGATAATCCCATCGTTATTAATATCCTTATATTTCGCGTCCCCACCTTCAAACTGGTAAATCCCATTATAATTCATATAAATGGGTTTTCCATTTGCATCAAGCTTTGCAGATCCGTCTGCATTTCGAGCCATGGCATCATCGGTAGTCGGATAAACTCCCAGATATCTGAATCCAAAGAATGAGCCTACTGGCGTTCCCGCCTCAGCTTTCAGTGGATATACGCCATTTCCCAGTTCTGTATTTCTCTCAGTAATTAGATTTGCCGGGAATTCCATGAATAAGTTCTGGTTATTGTAAATATTGAAATTCAACGATATATTCAGATTCTTTTTTCTGACTGCAACGATCTTGGAATTAAATTCCCATCCCCTGTTTCTCAATTCTCCTTCATTGTATTGTTTCAGTGAGTTATAGCCGCTGGAACTGGGAAGATTGTACTTTGGCCACAACATGTCTTTGGTCAATTTGTCGTAGACCTCAACTGTCATATACAAACGATCCCTGAACAGAGACAAATCAAGTCCGACGTTAAACATGTCCACTGTCTCCCACTTTACCCGCTCCAATTCAACCTGTACAGGTACAATAGTTTGCAAATCCATGTATGTTCCGGAACCACCCGCATCACTGTAATAACCGTGGCGGTCATAGGCCCTTAGGCTTGATCTCCCGGTTCGGCCATAACTAACACGCAATTTACTCTCACCCAGGTATCCCAGGCGTTTCAAGAAATCTTCTTCTGAAAATCTCCATGCATATGAACCGCTTGGGAAAAGGCCCCATCTGAATGTCTCTCCGAACTTTGAATTCGCATCTGCTCTTGCACTTGCCTGGAATATGTGCCTGTCCTTATATTTATACAGGATCTGTCCTAATCCACCTACACTGTTTACATTTACAGCGTTGGAACGTATTGCGTATTTTGTGGAATTGGGAGCAGGATCTATGTATTTTGTGGAATAGGCAGCAGGATCTGTAATTAATAAACTCGGGCCATTACCTGTGGCTGTTTGAATATACTCGTCGCTGTTTCTGCTGGTTTCCCAGAGAAGGGTTCCGGAAAGGAAATGATTTGAGGTGTTTATCAGGGATAGCAGTGCCGTTGTCCTGGATGTCAGTAAAATGCCGGAGGAGTTTCGTTCCTGGGCAAAATTGTTGTTTGCATTCAGCCACTTGGTACCAATTGCGGTGTATGGCAGAAATAGTGAAGACTGTGCATTTTCAAATTGAAAAGATACGATTTGCCTGAATGTCAGCCAGTCATTAGCCCTGAATCTCAGTCCGAAATTGGTCTGAAAACTGTTGGAAGACCTGTCATTACTACTTAAATTTCCAACTGCAACGGGATTATAATATAACTCTCCACTGCCCTGGTAACTGTCAATGGGATTGAAATACTGACCTGTCAGGATGCCTTTCGAATCATGTTCATAGATGGCCATATTAGGAGATTTAATAAAAGCCATCCTTCTGATATTGTACTCAATTCCATTTTGTTTATTCTTCCAGTTATCATCTTTATAGATATTTACATAACTGATCTGTGTATTAAGGCTTAACCTTTTCGAGATCCTGTAGTCGATGTTTAACCTGGTGGTTAATCGCTTGTTAGCCGTGTTTATTACTGTTCCTACATTGTTCTGGTAATTGACGGATGAGTAGAAAATAGTTTTTTCTCCTCCGCCGGTTATCCTGAATCCAAAATCATCAATTTGTCCCGTTCGGGTTATTTCCCCAAGCCAATCGGTATTCTGAGAGTAATTAAAATAATCAATATTATCCTTGTCATTCGCTATTTCAGAAGGAAGTTCAAAAATACCCCTGGCATTATGCCACATCTCCTGTTGAAGCATCACATATTCATCGCCGTTAAGCAAAGGAATCGTCGGAGATTCAATGGTAATAGACTTTTTATAGTTTACTTCGAACCGGGTCTTACCTCTTTTGCCCTTACGTGTTTCAATTTCAAGAACGCCATTGGCTCCCTGTGATCCCCAGATTGCAGTCTCTGCAGCATCCTTAAGTACCCTGATGGATTTAATATCCTCTGGGGCAATACTAACCAGAGCTCCAATATCTTCCGTATCAGCGGAGGACAGGTCAATATTCCCGGTGGAGACTTTCTGAGCGATTCCATCAACCACAATTAAAGGCTGGCTGTTTCCAAGTCCGCTTAATCCCCTGATTACAATGGAAGATCCACTTCCCGGATTACCACCACTAATAATATCCAATCCTGCAACCTGACCCTGAAGTGCATCGTCAACTGAGGTGACACTGATATTTTTCATTTCAGAAATGTCTACCTTTACAGAGGATCCTGTCCGGTCGCGCTGACTTATACCTGTAAGTGAGCTGGAGCTAACGGTCGCCACAACCATTACTTCCTCAAGCTCCTGCGCATCTGTTACCATGGATACATTGATCACGGATCTGCCATTAATCGGTTCCCTTACGGTCGAATATCCAATGAAGCTGAAATTTGCAATTGCATTTTCAGATGAAAACTCCATCATGTAGTTCCCGTTAATATCGCTAATGGCACCCTTTACCACTCTGTCGTTTGCATCTACTTCCACTATTGTAGCCCCGGGTATCCCCACACCGTGCTCATCAAGAATTGTACCTCTTATAACATGCCCCTGGGCTTTCAGGCCCGGGGAGACTAGTATTGTAAAAATCAGTAATATATAAAGCCTTCTGTGCATTCTTACTGCCTTTAATATGCGATCAGGACCGTATCAATTTTATGAATAACAGCTTCTGTAAAATATACTGATTCGTCCTCTCCGGATTGGTCAGTTTCATGGTTCTTATTCTTTTGGGCACAAATAATATTCGAAACACCTGGAGTTTCAACAATTTGATAATACACTTCCCCTTGGTCATTAAGGAGGGATATTTCATTAATGCCGGGGGAAAGATTCAGTTGCTGATAATGATAAGCATTGCCTGTCAACACCCTGCTCATGGTTGTATAAAGACCCTGTGGTTTTCTTCCGTCTGTAAATATGAGCTCATCCTTTATAAAGTGGAGCTTCATGAAGTTTTTTAATTCATCACCGCTAAGAGTATCTGCCTGAACGGCCTCAAGTGCTTCGGCCGATGGCAGAAAAACAGTAAACCTATCAGCAGGATTGGTAAATAGCATATCATATAGAGTTGCCATTTTGGCTTTAATCAATAAATCCAGAAATTTTGAGCCGGATAACTGCGAATGCAGATCACTTTTTATAAAACGTAGCCAACCGTCTGTTTCATATACCTTTCCATTGAAAAAATCTCCCTCTATTTCATTGTAATTCACTGTTATGGCAGAATCCGAATTATTGTAACCGAATTGGGAAGAGACGCCACCAGTGAGGGTATGATCGCTGTTGTTGATTACCAAATGCCTTCCGTCCAGGGTTTCCAGGAATTCAAGCCGGGCGACTCCCATCAATGGTTCAATGGCAATCTGCGCATTCATGGTAGCGTAAATATCTGACTTGGACCGGGTAACGTATTTGGCCGGATCCTCACTTCGATCCAGCGCTCTTATTCTAAATCGCTCCTTCTTCCAGTCCAGCCAATCTATAATCAAAGACTCATCAATTATGAGTGTCTTGTCAGTCATAATAAAAAGCGAATAAGACAAATCTTCCTGTTTTAGTGCTGGCAACAAGCCGGAATACTCCATGGTAGCAAGAAATTTCTGGAAATCAGGAATCAAATAGAGTGGGGCCGACACACCTGAGAACGCTTTTGGAGTAATCACCTTGTTTACCCCAATAAACGTGGCATTGCTCCCAAAGCTCTTCTGAATGATGCTGGAAGGATCAATAGTGATAAAATCGCCGTTGGCATTTATGAAACCGTTGCTGACTTCCTGTTGATAAATCGGTTTTCCGGACATATGGCTGTTCACGACTAAGCGTTTGATATTTGCCGGAATACCATCCATATTTGGCCATCTTCCCGGACCGGTCATGATGTTATCTGCAAACTCCCGGAAGGCCGTATTGGTTGGTGCAATGCAACCATTATGATATTCTATGGTCAGGGAAGTAGCATTGGAAAGCTCGGGATTGACGGTGAGTTCCTGGTGTATGTCAAATCCCAGGCCAGGATAGGTTAAATCATATAATTGATCTACTTCCAAACCCTGGTCGGCTCCTTCCTGAGCCATGGTGGCCTCATCATTGGAGGAGAAATCAGAATTCAGATAAATCAGGTATTTAAATTCTGAATAGGATTCAGAACCAATTCCGGCATCCATTAATTCTTCAGCATTTAACAGTGGATCAGTGACCCGGTCGATCATATACACAAAACCGTTGTCAGCATAAATATCCTCACCAACAACCTTCCCATCCAGAAAATAAATATTACCAGGTTCATAATTCCGGTTAAAATAGAAGGAGTAATCACCGCCAGTAAGCTGTGCAACCGAAAGAAAATCGTCAAAATATATGGGGGCATACTTTCGTGAATTTGAATACACCACTCTGTTCTCGTCGCTATCTTCTTCAGGAACAATAGTTGCATATATATTCTGGCCCTCTCTTTCTACCTTGACGGGATAGCTTCTGTTATTGTTTTTCAATATGGTTTGTCGTTTGAATGCAAAAGGTTTATCATTTGTAAGGTCATCGGCACTTATCCATCCTTTTGAAGAGAGTCCCTGGAGTTGATCTCTGTTCCAGGGCATTTGAATAACATGGAATTTGACTAGTTCTTCCTTTTCCTTGGCCGTAATATTTTGGATTGAACCCAGTCCATTCTCGGCAAGATAGGATTCAAAGGCTTCATTGGTGGGGGCAAAAACGGTATAGGTTCCAGTTTTGTCCAGAATGGAATCATATCCGGCCTCCGCAATTAATTGAGCAAACATTGACAATTCCGGGCTCGCTTCAATTTGTGTGTATACTTTTCCAACCAGCCATTCGGGACGCTGATATTTTTCAATATCCTCAAATTTGTTGCATGAAGCCAGGAATACGGATGCTCCAATAAGAAACATCTTTGCCCCTGTCAACAAATCCTTTGCATTGTTAGCCATATTCGAATTTCTGTCTTTCCCGATGTTATTATTTCTCTTTCTTGACCTGCGATCCAAGCTAATCATATTTCCGATTCACATTGCAAGAATACATCAAAATAAAAGGTGTTTATAAAAATAACTATTCAGATCCTTGAACAAATAGCTAAAAATTGAACAATTCGGTCATATGGTGACATAAGTTCAATATTGACAATAGACTTCAAAAATCTGATAATCCACACACATTTCATCTGTTTTAAATGGAGTAATATTGCATGTAATTATTTACCAGAATGTCAGATTTGTATAATTTCAGGGTAAAACATCTTTGGGTATTCAGTATTGGTGTGTTTATTCTCATGCTGTCTGCCTGCAATTCAGAAGAGATGATCTCTATTCGTCAAAAGAGTGTTTTCCGTACTTCTGAAAAGAGGGCAATAAAATCCTATCTTCGATATATTAATGAATTACGGACTCCCGGATTTAAACTGTCTGCCTTTCAGATAGACGAGGATCTTCCGGATAATCCTGCATGCATAAGTATGTTCCAAAATGATAAAAATGTACAATTCTTCCCTGCTACCCTCTGGCAACTATATGCATTAAACGGCAAATCGAGATGGAAAGAGTATGCTGAGGAATACAGTCGATTATTAATCGAGGGAAAGATTTCCGGAAGCCCCGACGATGATGAAATCATACAAGGAGTCTTTATGAATTCCTTTCTCATCACCGGGAATCAGCAATACAAGACAACGCTGTTAAAATTGCTTTCTCATCATATCCTTGCAGAGGAAAAAAGCAGTGAGCCGATTGGCAACACAGGGATATATGGTGATTCAAGTTTTGAAAAGCTGCTTGAAAATCAGCTATTGCTTTTCACGACAAAAGAAACAGGGGATCCTGTTTACAGACGTCTGGCAATTGATAATTCTCAAAGCATCTACAATCTGCATTTTCAATACAATCGTTCGAATGAGCTGTATTTTGGACTGGCAAACTGGGAACAGCCACAGCATTTCGGTGAACTTGAAGATCTCAGTACACAGGATTGTTACAGGCTTGCTCTTTGCTTTTATGCTTTCACCGTACTTGGTAATGAAATTGAGATCGTCAGGTATCAAGACTTTACTGAAAACCTGGCCGTGTTATTTACCGCCGTATTCGATGATGTCAAGGGGGAAAGCAGGCCGCAAATACTGTTGCAGTCAAGCGTCGCAGGAAAAGTAGATTTATTGTCCAGGATATTTGTCTGCCTGGCATTTAACAATATGGGCAGTAACGAAGAAAACGAATACGAAGAAATTGCCGAAACCATATTCGATTCTGTTCTTGAGGAGCTTGACGATGAAGATATTTCCGCTTACCATAATTATACATTCAGGATGTATTATTATTTATTTGAATATTTACGAGAAGTATAACTTTGCTTTAAGTTTCAGGAAAGCATTAATCAAATGAAAGGACTTGAAATTAGGAGTATACTCTTAGTATCTATCTTTAGTACTGTCCTTTTATCAGGATGCAGGGATTTTAGTGTAAATAAAATTAATGATTCCATAGTGGATAATCAAGCCCTGGTATTGGGGGATGTTCAGTATGGGGTGATGAGGTTTGGTAATAGTATCAACGGACAGTCTTTCCAGCAAGATGCCCTGATTACATACAATAATTACCAGTACCTCGGGTATTATGATGGAAACAGACACGTTTGCGTCGCAAGGCGGGAACTGCCCGAAGGAAGGTGGGAAATCATTCGTTTCAAGAATTATGTGTTTACCGTTAATGATGCACACAATACCATTTCCCTTGGCATTTGCCCTGCGGATGGCAGCATTCACTTAGCCTTCGATCATCATGCGAATGAGCTTCATTATCGTATATCAAAAGTTGAGATAGCCACCCACCCTGAATCGGTTGAGTGGGACGTTTCTCTTTTTGGAGATATTCTAACAGAACTGGAAAAGGGGATACCCGTAAAATCAATAACTTATCAGCGTTTTGTTCAGACGCCCGATGGAGGATTACAACTTTTTTACAGAAGGAGCGGTTCAGCAAACGGAAATAGAATGGTGGTGGATTATGATCCCTCTGAAGGTCTGTGGAGGAATACGCGTCAGATTGACTCTCATTTGGGTAATTTTTCGGACGATGTGGGAGAAAGCAGTTCCCGGGGTTCTTATCCGAATGGTTATACTTACGGACCGGATAAAAAACTGCATACCACATGGGTGTGGCGCGAAAAAGCTACACAAGGATCTAATCACGATCTAATGTATGCCTATAGCACCGATGGTGGATTCTCCTGGTGTAATAATGCAGGAGAAACATTAATAAATGTGATCTCCCTGAATTCGCCAGAAATAAAGGTTGCAGATATTAGTCGAAAATACGGTTTAATGAATACGCACGGTCAGTCCGTGGACTCTGAGGGCCACATTCACACTGTGATGTGGCATTGTTCAGATGAGACTTTTGAAGCAGCCGGAGTAATACCCCTGGAGACAAGATGGGGATCACCTGCAGCACGTCGTTACCATCATTACTGGAGAGCAGATGATGGTATCTGGCAACACAGGGAGCTACCTGTAGTAGCGGGAAATCGACCGAAGTTATTTCTGGATAAAAATAATAATGCATATTTGATATATGGTAGCAAAATGTCATCGGCATCCATGGAGCGAGAGGTATATTTTACGGAAGGTGAACTCGTTATAATGGCAGCAACAGCCAAAGCAGAATGGAATGATTGGAAAGTTATACATACGGAGAAGGGTCCATTCATGAATGAGATGCTGGGTGATACTCATCGATGGAATGAGGATGAAATTCTCTCCGTAATGGTGCAGGAGAGTCCTGAAAAACATGAACCAACAACATTGCGAATTCTGGATTTTAAATTAAGATAATGATGTAATTCGCTACGTGGCTATTGAAGAAACAAGAAGGAATCCTTAATCTAATCTGGCAAATCAGCTTTAAATGCAGTTGGGGTTTTACCATATTTTGCCTTAAATGAGCGTATAAAGTAAGATTGTGAGTTGAAGCCAACAAGGAAACCAACTTCATCCATGTTCAGGTCACCTTTCTTTATCAGTTCAACAGCCTTTTTCAACCTGATATCCCGTACAAATTCTGAAGGGCCCAGGTTGATCGCAGCCTTAAGTTTCCGATGGAATGAACTTCTGCTTAGATTTAGCACGGAGGCGAATTCCTCAATATCAAAATTGGGATTTTGAAGGTTCTCAATGACTATTTTTTCTGCCTTTTCAACGAATGATTCTTTTCCCAGGGATGTCAAAACAGCTTCGTTCCCTTGTGCTTCGTATTGCTGCTTTAATTCCTCAATTTTGCTGAAAATGTTTTTAATCTTGGCAAACAAGTATTCCTCTTTAACCGGTTTGGTGATGAAATCGTCGGCACCTTTCTGCATACTCTCAATTTTAGATTTATCATCTCCCAGGGCAGTAAGCAGAATAATCGGTATGTGCTTCGTTTTTTTAGTCTCCCTGATTTTATCAATAAGTTCCAATCCTCCAATTCCAGGCATCATAATATCTGAGATAATTAGATCTGGAATTACCTCCCGGGCTATTTCAAAGGCCTGTTGTCCATTTTTTGCTGAGAGAACTCTATAAGCTGATGAAAGTATATTCTTGTAATAAATCCTTAGTTCATCGTTATCTTCCGCAAACAGGATAATCTTATTCTTATGGGTGGGTTTCACATCTATGGACATTACCCCCTCCTCTTCCTGAATCTGGTCAAAATGATATTGAATAATAGTTGTCTCTTCGGTAATATCAATATCACTTGTAACTGGTATATTTATAGCAAAAGTGGCACCCTTGCCCGTTTCTGAAGTCACCAAAATATTTCCCTGATGCAACTGGATGTATTCCTGACAGATATGCAAACCTATCCCGGTGCCTGTCTGGTCGTTTTTATTATCAAAGACAAATCGGTCGAAGATATGGGGTAGAACTTCCGCGTTAATCCCTTTGCCATTATCCTTAACCTTTATCTCCAGTGATTCTCCTGAAAACTTCTTTCCGACACAGAAAACATCCGAATAGCTATCTTCCACAACTGTTTTTTGTTCTAATGATAGAATGATCTGCCCTTTTTCATGCGAATACTTCAGGGCATTAGACAATATGTTAAAAATGGCCTTTTTAATTTTTTCAGGATCAAGGGGCAGGACCAATGATTTATAAGGAGAGGTGAAAATGCAATTGATCTGTTTCTCGGATATCTGATATTCAAAACAGTCATATACATCTTTGCACAAGCTTACAATATCACAATTCTCAATTTGTAACCTGACTTTATTCAATTCAATTAACCGGAAATCGAGCATCTGGTTGGTGAGACACAAAAGTCTGTCAGCATTCCGTTTTATTACCTTCAGATGATCGGTCGTAGCCGGAGCGTGGCGATGTTCCTTAATCAATCGATCGAGGGGTGAAAGAATAAGCGTTAGAGGTGTTCTGAACTCATGGGATACGTTGGTAAAAAACTTAACCTTCTCAGAAAAGAGAAATTCATCAGCAGCATGTTTATATCTTTCAGAAATTATTCGCCTTCGGGCCCTTAATACAAAGATTAATATCATTGAAAAAGAGATAGAGTAAAAACAATAGGCATACCAAGTTCTCCAAAAAGGTGGATGTATTATTAATTGAATCTCTTTGGGAGTTTTGCTCCATAAACCATCATTGTTTGATGCCAGTAATTGCATTGTATATTTTCCAGGGGGGATTTTTGTAAACGAAACGTCATTCCCCTGTTCAATTTCTATCCATTCGTCGAGGTAATTTATCATCCTGTACCTGAACCTGTTTTCCGCTGATTTAATGAAATTATTAGCAGCAAATTCAAAACTCAAAGAATTTTGATTATATGTTAATTCCAGGCGTTCAATTTCAGCAGGAGATTCAGTATTGACATACCTTGTTTTGAAATTATTAATTGTTTGGTTATTGATTAATAGATCGGATAAATAAACATCCGGTACGATTGGATTTTCTTTAACAACAGTTGGATCAATCATATTGAATCCGTTGGCTCCCCCAAAAAACAGTTTCCCTGATGAATGTATGAATCCTGAATTAGGCCGAAACCTGGCTCCCAGCAGATCATCTTGTTCTGTAAACTGTTGGAGTGTACCGTTTTTTGTATTATAAACGTAAATACCCTGATTGCTTGAAAACCATATATTTTCCTGCAGGTCAATTATAATACTGTAAACATCGGCATTTTGAATGGCAGCATTCAACCTGAATTCCCTGAATGTTTGGTTTTCCGGATCGAAAATATCAATACCCCCTCCGTTGGTGCCAATCCATATTTTACCATTTTGGTCTTCGGTAATCGTATAGGTAAAATTCCGGCTTAAGCTATTTGCATTCTCATTGTTGTAATACCGTGTAAAATGGGATTCATGTTGATATTTTACGGTTAACCCAAAATCAGAGCATATCCAGATATTATTTTTTGAATCCTGGAAAATATCCCAAATTCCATTTGAACTGATCGATCCAATTTTATCCTCCTCAGCAAAATAATCTTCGACAGTACCCTCTTTTGTATGGTAGAATTTTAATCCCTGTTCCCGGGTACCCACCCAGATCCCACTATCAACAGGGCATAGCGATGAAATGATGCATCTATTCAATTCGCTGCCGGCCATCCGGATTCTATTATCCTCCCTATACCATAAACCCTCCTGAAATGTTCCAATCCACCGCTTGCCTTGCTTATCTGTACATAAGGATTTGATTCGTGCAATGGGCCAGCGATCTCCATTTACAGTACTTTTAACCGGGATCTTTTTTTCAGGATCAAAGCTTAATATTCCATTTGTTTCGCTGCCCACCCATATAGTGCCGTCACTGTCTTCAGTAAAAGATGCAATGACACTGTTTGAAATGGGGACATTGTCCTTAATGATTCTGATGTGAGGGAATTTGTAATTATAATCACTGTAATATGCCAGGCCTCCTGACCAGGTACCAACCCATACACCATCATTTTTGCCAATGTATAATTCATAAATGCTGTTATGAGGAAGCCCGTTATAGGGATCATGCTTTATGACTTGATTACCCGATGGAGTAATAATCGCTATCCCATTATAGGTGCCGATCCATATTTCTCCATTTTTTCGCTGTATAATTTTCCGTACACTGTTGTGTGGAATGTGATGTACCCCCGTATATTCCTCCCTGTAGCGCGTTTGAAGCACTCCGTCAGTGCTTATAACCTCAATGCCATGATCTGCCAGTGCGATCCAGAGATTGTTGTTAATGAAACCAAGGGTTCTGACGGATCCTGATTTGGAACTGTATATGAGTTCAAAATCTGAAATTGAGGTTGTATTAACAAAGAGCTGTCCGGCTGATGTCCCCACATAGATATTATGTTTTTCATTTTTTCCGAGGTAGCTTATTTCGGCTTTTTCATCTCCGATGCTCACTTTCTTCAATACCAGATCGTTAATGTTAAACGCGTGCAATCGCCCGTTGATTACAATCAGATAATTCGTATCTGAGTATTGCACAATGGAACTTACCGCCGGGGAGTTCAGGTAATCACTGCTCTCTATCAATTTCAGGCGGACGAAGGAATCGCTTTGTTCATTGAAATAGCAAACACCATTCTCCGTACAGATCCATATCCTGTCAAACCCGTCTTTATAAAGCTTGTTTATAACATTGGAGGGGGGCGAATCATCCTTCATGGGATCGAATGTGTATTTGGTGACCCGGGCCGTATTATAAAAATAGAGCCCATTGTTGCTACCAAACCACACAAAGCCATGTTTATCTTCAACGATAGTTTTAATGGCATTGTATGAAAAACCTTCATCGGTCGAAATCTGTTCGAAAAAGTAGTCTTTTTGATCTCCAAAGAGAGGCAGTGTTAAGAAGAGCATCCAGACAAGCAATCCCATGTATCTCATATGATACTTTTTTCCAAATGTACTAAGAAATGAATTGGAGTTAAACTCATGGAGTCGTAAATTGTTGAACAGATGTCTTACAATGTGACATAAGTTCAGAATTGACCATTTAATTACAGACAATGATAGAGAAGTGAAAGTATGGCCTCATGATAATGATTAATATTGTATGATGCTCGAAATATACATCTTAGTCAAAAAAAAAAATGGTTAAACTAAAATTGACAACTATGAAAAAGAATTACTTTTTACTTCTGCTGGTCCTCTTGACGATGGCCTTCACCAATACCTCGGCTCAGATTGAGTTGGCTAGCGGGCAATGGGAAATAAACCGTCCCGGTCTGGAAATCCCGCCTTTAATTTTTTCTGAATATCGGGGGGATGTGAGCAACTTCAATTATGTGGAAATTACCAATGTTGGGCAGGACCCCATTGATCTGGGTAACTTTTCTGTGGTATCAGCCGGGACTTACACTAAGTTAGAAGGTTCTACCGATAGTGTTATCATCCTTGGTAACAGATACAACATCATACCGCTGGAAGGTACCCTGGAAGCCGGAGGATCTTATGTGATGACCAATGTGTGGGACGCATGGTTCGAGGATGGTCTGCCCAGGCACAATATCGCTGTCGCCGCCCAAGCCGATATGCTCTGGCGCCAGGATGAATCAACGGGAAATACCGCTACTTACCAATTTCTGGGTAAACCTGAATGGGAAGCATACGGCTATGACACTATTTCTACCTATTACAACCACATATCCGGTTCCTCGAGCGGTTATTACCTGGAATATAAATTTGAGGATTCAGAGGGTAATAGGGACTCAACGCTGATCGATAATGCAAATATATCTATGGATCCCTATGAATCATTTGGTAATTGTCCAGGCTGCCATCAGGGGAGATTACAAACTCCAGTAGCAGGAATTGTGGATGCCATAGACCAATATGTATTGGTTAGAAAGTCAACCGTTACTGAAGGGACCATGGATTGGCATCTATCCCGGGGTACCGATCATGCAACGTCCGAATGGCTGCTGATTCCTGTATTCCTCAATAAGTTCGATGCTTTTACCACCGTTGGAACCCACGGTAATTATTCCCCGAATTATGTGGCAAATAGTCCGGATAAAGTCATAGTGGATGCAGAAAACAAAACCCTGACAGTTCCATGGGAAACAGTTCGCGGAGAAACTATTAATCGTGAATTTACCCTCGGTGACGGAATGGGCTGGTCCTATACTGAAAATGAAACAGATTCTGCTTATACCAATGTCCGGGATGGTGATACTCTTTCACTCTACGCAGTAGGTGAAACCATTGATCAGCTGGATCTGACCATTCAGGTAACGGATCCCGCTGCTGACCTGGCCATTGCTTTTCCAACAAGATATTACCAGGTAATCAGGGATTGGGAATCGGGAACAGAATATGGGATGTGGGTGGATTATTATGATGTCACCCAGGGCCTGGATACGGATTCTGTATATAATGTTGCGTTCGGAACGCGTATAGATACCCTGTTGAAGTACATGGTGAAACCTGAAAAGGCCGCATGGGAAGTGGTAACTGGAGATGAAAGCAGGGCCGATGTGAAAGAAGGCGATGTGCTGAAGGTAACTTCTGAAGATGGTACTGTGGTGAAGGAATATGTGATCATGGTGGATGATTATGAACCCTCTGAGAATGCCGCATTAAGTATGATTACCTGGCCTGATGTGGATCCGGATATCTACTGGCAGTGGGAAAGTGATACCATTCCGGGTTTTGATCCCAATGGCGCTTCATACTTTATTCAACTGGAAGAAGGCACTTCCAACATTCCGGCACTTCAATTTAAAACACAGGATGTGAATGCCAAAATTGAGGTGACAAGGGCCACAGATATCAACGGTAGCCTGGAACAAAGAACAACTGTTGCAAAGATTACAGCAGAGGATGGGATTTCCACAAAAACCATTAATATAGAATTCAGGATTAAAACAGTCCCTGTTCAACCCAACTTTGCCGAACCATTTATATCTGAAATGGTTTTAGGCATGAATTTCGCCTATAACCTGGAGATCTATAATCCTGGAAACCAGCCGCTCGATCTGAATAAGTATATGATCGTGACCGGTCTGGGAGATGACAATTTAAACGATGCAGTAGGAAGATTGCTTACCGACGAGGAAAGAAATATATACTTCCATCACCATGTGCCCGGTATGCGGTTCAAACACGATTTAGATTTAGCTGCATATGCTGCAGAGCCGGGATTCCTGGTTCCTGATAATGTAACCAGTACCATCGTTCAACCCGGAGATGTTTGGGTAGATGGTACCGTTGGAGATGGTGGCTGGCCGGGCGGCAGATTCTATCCTGACCGCTATCATGGCTGGTTCACCGACGGTGATCACCTTGATTTTATCTGGTATGGTTGGTCGGAAGAAGCTCCTGACTCGAACCCTGCTGATTCTATAAATGATGAGTTTAATCTCAATCCATTTGGTATTAGCTACATGAATCGATACAGGACGCCTACTATGGTAAGGCCTCCAAATACAAGCCTTTTCCTGTTAAAAATTCTGAATGATACGATTCTGGCTGGTACAAAGGATATAACTGATCCTTTTGACTACGAAATTGTCGACAGATTTCAGAGTTCGCCGGATGTATATCCAGAATTCTGGTGCGCCGGAAGGAATATGGTGGATCCCCATTGGAATGGATGGAGCGTCAGGCGTAATCCCGATGTCTGGAGAGGAGTAACGGAACGTGGTGAAGGATTTGGGGACAATTTTGGACAAAGTGCTGAAAACGCCGAATGGGTTCTATTTAATCGTCGGGATGAAGGAATGGAGAATCTAGATATGATCGACCAGATAGGCTGGCACAGCATGGATCCGGTACTAACCTTTGTGTCTACAGTTACTTCAACACGATTGCTGGTTACGCCCGGTTATGAAGGAGACCAGACCATTACCGGAAGTGTGGATGGTTTAAAGGTCACTGAAATTACCGCTATATTGGATAAAGCTGATCCGGGACAAATGCTCGTATTCCTCAACGGTGCAGATACATTAGGCGCTGATGATGCGCTTGCTGGGGATATGAAATTAGTTGTAACCTCTGCTGATCTTCAAAATTCAACAAGCTATACCCTGGTGAATTCTCCTCTGGATGCTGATAACTTGCTGAAAGCTGTCGACGGTTCGGGTCTTACCGTATCCTTGTCGGAAAACGCAGGTATCGTGGCTGGAGTTGAGCTGGGTTCAACCATAAATGCCCTTGTAGAGAAACTTGAAGTACCTGCACTTGCTGTGATGAATATTGTTGATGGGAATAATAACCTGGTATCGATGCAATCATTGGATTATGATTCTGTGATGGTTGACGCGGTTGTTGGTGAGGATGTATATTTAGAGGTAGTTGCACAAAATGGCGATGCAGCTCTCTATAGCCTTGATTTTGGAATTTCTGCTTCAGATGCAGTGTTGTTCTCAGATATACTGGCCATTAATCAGGATGTAAAAGCAGTAACCGGTGTTCCGGTAGGAATAGCAGTGGATGCGTTCATGCAGATGGTGTATCCTAACGAGATGGCAACAGCGGAATTAGTTGATAAGAAGGGATTCGTAAGGACGGCCGGAGTTCTCTATTCAGACGATGCAGTTGAAGTTACATCTGAGGATAACAGTGTAACGGTCGTCTATAGACTGAATTTTGTTGGTCAGGTGAATCAGGCCCCTGAGGCAAGCATTGAAGGAGCGACTGAAGCTGTTGTCGGAGAGGTCCTGAATTATGTGGCAACTGTTACGGATGATGGATTGCCTGTGGGTTCAACCCTTACTTATCTATGGGAAATCACTGCAGGGAATGCCACCATCGCCAATCCTGATCAGAAAACTACTGATGTTACCTTCAGCGAAGCAGGATCTTTTGAATTAAGCTTTACTGCCAGTGATGGTGAGCTGAGTACAAAGGTCTCAACCACAATTACAACAGCGGTTGGAGTTGACCTGTATGATATGTCATCTGTCAAAGTATATCCAAATCCGGCAAGTGACCTCCTCTATGTTGAGTTTGGTAATGTAAATATGACTGATGCAAGGATTCGTATGTTGGATATCAGTGGCCGTTTGATGTACGATGTGCTGAATGTCGATGAGATAGTGGAAATTGGCCTGGAAAATATTGACAATGGAATATATTTCATATCCATTGAAATTGAAAACCAGGTTTCAGTTCGCAAACTAACGATTCTGAAGTAGTAGTTTTTTTCGATCATAGTGAAAGGCCGTCTCGAAGGCAACTTTGAGACGGCCTTTTTCTTGACTTTTCTCCGGTACCAATTATGGATACGAATACTGACAGTGCAGAACAGCATAAAATGAAATACTTAAGCATAAGAATGAAGAAGAATACCTATCGTAGAGTTGCCGTAAAAATATCAGGATTATTAATGGCGATTTTCGTTTGTTTTGAATCGTGCCAATCCAATACAGCTCCTCATCAATGGAATGATAAGGAAGCGATGGTCATGGCTCTGAAATGGCAGGAAGCACATCCTATCTTTGCCAGAGGACCCAGCGACTGGACAAATGGCGCTTATTATACAGGAGTTTACAAGGCACATCAGTCAACAAATGATTCATTCTTTCTTGATGCACTTACTCAAATGGCTGTGCGTAATGAATGGAAACCCTGGGAACGGTTTTTTCATGCCGACGATTTGGCCATAACTGCATCCTATTTGTACCTCAAGCGTATTGGCGTTGAGGGAGTAAATTTAGCGCCTACCGATACTATAATCCAGCAACACCTTTACAAGCCGTGTGATTGGAGATCCGGTAAACCAATGGATGGTTTTGATATTGATTTTTATGAACAACAGGTCATTCTGTGGTGGTGGTGCGATGCTTTGTTCATGTCCCCGCCGGTATTGGCCATGTACGCGAAAGAAAAAAATGACCTGAGCTATCTTGATGAAATGCATAAGTACTATGTGCAGACCTATGATTTACTTTTCGATCAGGAGCAAAAACTCTTTGCAAGAGATACCAGGTTTATCTGGAGAGGTGACAGCACTGATATTAAAGAGTCAAACGGAAACAAGGTATTTTGGTCCAGAGGAAACGGCTGGGTGTTTGGAGGTTTGGCACTCCTTTTGGAAAACATGCCTTCAAACTACGCACACAGACAATTTTATGAAGAATTGTATAAAACGATGGCTGTTCGTCTTACCGAAATCCAACCCGAAGACGGGCTCTGGAGAACAAGTTTGCTGTGTCCTGAATCATTTGACCATGGTGAAGTCAGTGGAACTGGTTTTTTCACTTTTGCATTGACCTGGGGCATAAATAACGGAATGCTTGACAGGGTTATGTACGAACCTGCGGTAAGAAAAGCCTGGACTGCTTTAAGGGAATGCCAGAAGGCCGATGGGATGGTTGGATGGGTGCAAAACATTGGTGGTTCCCCGGAGCCTGCCAATCATGATAGTTGGCAGAACTATGGTACGGGGGCATTCTTGCTTGCCGGTAGCGAAATACTTAAACTTGATGCCAGTACGGAGGATGGTCAAATGGTACATAACTAATATTTTATGAAGGTATTTATTAGGCTGTTAGTAGTTTTTTTTCTATTGCAGGGACTACATGCACATGCTGTAATAAGACTCCCGGCTATCGTATCTTCCAACATGGTTTTGCAACGTAATACAACTGTTGTATTATGGGGTTGGGCAGATGCTTCGCGATGTACAGACGGTTTAGGGGAAGTAGCTTTCGATGCACTTAGTAAAAACAAGGACTGGAATCTGGAATTTGAAGATAAGTGCACTGAAGACTGGACACTAAAATGGACTTTGGATGGTTTGATAGCACAGGTTGAAAATAGTGATAGAGGCATGCATTTTAGTGCGGGACCGGAGTATAAGAACGATGCCCATCACGCAGTTATGTGGACAAAAGAATCGTTTGATGGAGATGTAAAAATAGAATACGATTATACCCGAACAGATTCGGAAACAAGTTGTGTAAATATACTTTATATACAGGCTACTGGAGACATGGAGGGGCCTTATGTAAAAGATATTTCAGACTGGAAAGAATTAAGAGAAGTTCCTGCCATGAGTACGTATTTTGAAAATATGAATGCCTTGCATATTAGCTATGCCGCCTTTGTCAATTCGGCCGATACAGCATTTTACATTCGTGCACGACGTTATCCAAAGCCTGAAAATGAATCTTTTAATGTGACCAGGATAACTCCCTTCTATGATAATGAGGGCTACTTCAAAACAGGAGAGAAATATCACATAACAGTTATCAAGACCGGGGCACAACTATTCTTTAAAATGGAGGGAAAAGAAGGAGAGGAACTATTCTCATGGGATTTGTCAAATGTTGATCCTGTTACAGAAGGAAGAATTGGGTTGCGGCATATGTACACACGTTCAGCCGTTTATCGTAACATGAAAATTTATACAAAATAATATTATGAGAAATTTATTCCGACTAAGCATTGTATTTGTAGTTTCAATGTTGACATGTATTCAGTGCACCAAACCCGAAGAGAAAACACCAAATGTATTGTTAATAATGGTTGACGATATGGGGTATTCTGATTTGGGATGTTATGGAAGTGAAATTCAAACTCCAAATCTTGATAAATTGGCTGATGGAGGACTTCGTTTTTCTAATTTTAACAATTGTGCCCGTTGCTGGCCTTCCAGAGCAGCCCTGTTAACAGGATATTATCCACAACAAATTGGTAGAGACAATGCTCCGGGAATCAAGGGTGGAGCATTTGGAACACGTCCTGAATGGGCATATTTAGTGCCTAAATACTTGAAATCTGCAGGATATCGTTCATATCATTCAGGTAAATGGCATATTGATGGTAAACCTGTGGAAAGTGGTTTCGATCGCTCTTACTTTTTGGGTGATCAGGCAAGGTTTTTCAGTCCCAAAAAAGTCTATGTCGATGATCAGCCGATTCCTGCAATTGAAAGGGGAAGCGGATATTATACCACCATTGCAATAGCTGAATATGCCATTGAAAACTTGAAAGAACATCAAACAAAATATTCAGGTCAGCCATTCTTTTCATACGTTGCCTTTACAGCACCTCATTTTCCATTGCATGCACTTCCGGAAGATATTGAAGCCGTTGGTGATCGTTATGCTGAAGGATGGGATAAAGCAAGAGCTGAACGCTGGAAGAGGATCAAAGAGTTGGGAATAATTGAAGGTCAGCTTTCAGAAGTTGAACTAGATTTGGGGCCTCCATACCACTGGCCCGAGGCTTATGAAATACTGGGGGATGGAGAAGTAGACCGACCGGTTGCATGGGAAAGCCTTACGGAGGAGCAAAAGGAATTCCAGCAAATTAAAATGACTATACATGCTGCAATGATTGAAAGGGTTGATAAAGAAATTGGCCGTATTGTCAGTCAGATTGAAGAAATGGGTGAACTTGAAAACACACTAATTTTATTCCTGTCAGATAATGGAGCCAGTGCTGAAATTATGGTTCGCGACGATGGTCATGATCCAGATGCAGTGCCTGGTACTGCTTCCACACACTTATGCCTTGGTCCCGGGTGGTCGACTATGTGCAATACTCCATTCAGGAAACATAAAATATGGGTACACGAAGGGGGGAGCAGTACTCCTCTTATTGCACACTGGCCTGTTGGGATTTCAGTACAAGGGGAAATTCGCAACACCTATGGACATATCACAGATATTGTTCCAACAATATTGGATTTGGCCGGGATTTCAGTTGATAGTATTGCACATATTGACATGCCTGGAAAATCCTTATTGCCTGTATTTAATTCTGAACAGGAAAGAGAAGATCCAATTTGGTATTATCACGAAGGTCACAAAGCAATACGGGTGGGAGACTGGAAACTTGTGGCAACAAGTGAAGAGCCCTGGGAATTATACAATCTTGCAGCCGATCGTACAGAAACAAATAATCTTGCAGAGAGTAATCCTGATAAGTTGAAAGAGTTAGAAAAGACATGGACAACTATTTTGTACAAGCTAAGGGAGAACTCACCATATAAGACAGATATGAATGAAAAGGCAAAAAGGACAACAGGAAACCATGAGTAAGATTATTTAAAAATACCGGACAATACAATGAATTTCATGAATTCCCCCTGGCCCAGGCCCGAACTGCGAAAGAATTATAAACCGATTACAAAGTTTACAAGCATCTAATTATAAAATTATAAAATGAAAAAAATGAAAACCATCTTTATCGTGCAAATCCTGTTTCTTGCATTATTTGTTAACGGACAATCTACGCAAAAATCGGAAATGGTTGACTATTTTACCAACAACGGCTTTGGCGTCCCAGCTAAAACCATGCAGCACCCGGCAGGAGAATATCACAAAGGAGTAACTTATGTGGCATATCAGGGACTGTTGGAGGACCCTTATGTAGCTGCTTATGATCATGAAAATGACCAATGGTCCGGGCCATTTAAAGCCGGAGAAAGTCTAATGGGGAAGGACCCTGAACATAAGATTGATAATCATGGCATGCCGGCAATGATCATTGATGACGAGGGCTATATTCATATTGTGTTTGGAGGACATGGCGGTATGCCCGAACATGGAGAAAATCCCTTGGGTAATACACATTATGGTGCGATGAAACATGTGGTGTCAAAGAGGCCACTCGATATTACTGAATGGGAGGAGCTGGATAACATTCCACCCTTTGGTACCTACAACCAGTTCGTCAAAATGGATAATGGCGATATCTATCTGTTCTATCGTCACGGTG
>DRHS01000019.1 GCA_011053095.1 Bacteroides sp. | reverse complement strand
CCACCATTCTGTATTTTCTTCCCGAACTCCCTTATTGCCCGCTTCATGTCGGCCTTGGTTGCCAGGTCGATATACTCCAGGACCTCGAAATTCGTTTCACGCAAAGCCTGGGCCATGGCACGGGCGTCATTGCCGGGATTTAGCAGTGGACCGGTATCATAGTTAGAATTGCCAATTACCAGGGCAACCCTCTGATTGGGTGAGTAATTGGATTGTCCGAAAACCGAAAAACTACTGGCAGTAATCAGTAATATCACCAGTGTTCTGGTAGTGATTCTCATCCCCACAAGTTACAAAATATTGCTATTTTTGTCTCCCATGGACAAAATTCATGATTTCCTAGTAAACCTTGATAGTTATATTGGTGGACATACCTGGTTTATCGTTCTTCTGCTCGGTACCGGGATCTTTTTTACAATCTACCTGAAATTTCCGCAATTCAGATATTTCAAACATGCTGTCAGGATTGTAAGGGGAAAATTTGACAAGGCCGATGACATTGGTGATGCATCCCATTTCCAGGCTTTGGCAACTGCCCTCTCAGGTACGGTGGGGACGGGGAATATTGCCGGGGTAGCCCTGGCCATTCATCTCGGTGGACCCGCAGCACTATTCTGGATGCTCGTCACAGCGATGTTCGGTATGACTACCAAGTTCGTTGAGGTCACAATTTCACATAAATACAGGGATATTCTTCCCGATGGGAGTATTAGCGGTGGACCCATGTACTACATGAAGAAACGCCTGAACATCAACCGGAAAAATGGTAAAATTATTAAAGTCGGTGCCTGGCTGGGTGGTTTTTTTGCAGTAGCAACCATCCTCTCTTCATTCGGGACTGGCAGCCTTCCCCAGATCAACAGTATTTCAACCTCAATGTTCCGGACTTTCGGCGTAGACGAGAAGGTTACAGGTGCGATTCTGGCTGTTCTACTCGGACTGGTAATAATTGGCGGTATCAAACGCATCGCAAAGGTTACCTCAAGGCTGGTGCCAGCCATGGCTATTATCTACCTGATTGGTGCCCTGCTGGTAATTGGTACCAACTACGAAAATATCATACCCTCATTGATTTCTATCTTCCGCGATGCTTTTACGGGGACGGCTGCCGTTGGTGGCTTCCTTGGAGCAAGCTTTGCGTTTGCAGTTAACCGTGGTGTGAACCGGGGATTGTTTTCGAATGAAGCGGGACAGGGTTCTGCTCCTATAGCACACTCTGCAGCAAGGGCCCATGAACCGGTTAGCGAGGGACTAGTGGCCATTCTTGAGCCTTTTATCGATACAATCATAATCTGCACGCTTACGGGACTCGTTCTCTTATCTACCGGGGTGTGGAATGAAAAGATTGATAACCAGTTCCAACAGGCGGATATGTTATTCCTCGAAGGTGTTTATGACGACACAAAAACAGAAGACAGGATTAAATTGAATAACCACCTCCTTAATAAGGAAACCCTGGAACCCTTCAGCGGCTCACTCATAATTGAAAATGGACAGATCCCTTCGGAGGTTACTTTGCTTTGTGCACGTTCCATCGCTGAAGATGTCAGTTTCTACAGTAATGGAGAACTTCATACAGGAAGCATTTTGATCAAATCCGGAAAGCTTCAGGATGAGCTCGGTGAATACATGGTACAGGGGAAATCTCTTATGCACAGCGCACAGCTTACAACAGAAGCATTCAGCCGCAGTGTAATGGGAGGGGGAGGAAAGTACATTGTATCAATAGGCCTGTTACTTTTCGCTTTCTCCACAGCGATTTCCTGGTCTTATTATGGGGGAAGGGCAGTGACCTATCTCTTCGGATCGAAATACGTGATCTACTACCGCATGTTTTACGTAGTGGCTTTTTTCTTTGCAGCCTTTACCGATACAACCATTGTCTGGGCAATATCTTACCTCACTATAGCCATCATGACCATTCCAAACCTTATTGGGATACTGATATTGAGTCCCGAAATAAAGCGCACCATCAAGAAATACTGGGTAGACTTCGGCAAGGAATGGCCCGGTGTTAAATTGCCGAAATAGTATAACCCGGAAGGTCAGATCCTCTCCAGCTTTACAATATTCTCCACATGATAGGTGTGGGGGAACATGTCAACCGGCTGAACCTCAAGTATCCGGTAGGTCCCGCCTAAAAGCTGAAGATCGCGGGCCTGTGTGGCAGGGTTGCAGCTGACGTAGACGATTCGCCGGGGACTTGCATATAGAATTTGGTTAATCACATCCGCATGCATCCCTGCACGGGGAGGATCTGTGATCAGTACATCCGGACGGCCTTCCCGGTCTATAAATTCCTGAGAAAGCACGTTCTTCATGTCTCCACTGAAAAACCTGGCATTACTGATTCCGTTCAGATCCGCATTTACTCCGGCATCAAGGATTGCATCCTCAATATTATCGATGCCGACAACCTGACTTGCGGCATCGGCCAGGAATAACCCGATGGTACCTGTACCGGTATAGAGATCATATACAACTTCCTTGCCTGTTAGTCCCGCGTAATCCCGCACCTTACGATATAACTCAAGAGCCTGCAAAGAATTGGTCTGGAAGAATGACTTGGGGCCGATCTTGAATTTCAGATCTTCCATCTCCTCGATAATATGGTCACGTCCCGAATGCAGAAGGATCTCCTGATCGGAGATCGTATCATTGGCTTTTCGATTGATACAATACATCAGAGAGGTGATCTCAGGAAGCCTGTCCCTCAAATGATTGAGCAATGCAACTCTCGGCTCCTCATCCTCATCAAAAAATACCACGATTACCATAACTTCTCCCAAAAGGGTATTCCGTATGATGAGATTACGGAGGAGTCCCCCGCCACTCTTTAAATCATAAAAACTCAAACCAGCTTCTCGGGAATAGTCCCTTACCGACTGCCGGATTGTATTCGAGGGCTCAGGCTGCAGAAAACATTCCTCCAGGTCGACCACCTTGTCAAACATCCCGGGGATATGGAATCCCATTCCGTTCCGGTCATCAAACTCGGCTCCTGACTGTACCTCCTCATCCGAAAGCCAGCGACGGTTCGAAAAGGTAAATTCCAATTTATTCCTGTAATGCTGTTCTTTCTCGGAGGCCATGATCGGGTGCACTCCCGGCAGTTCCAGTCCACCAACACGGGTAAGAGTGTCGGCAACCTCCTTTTGTTTGTAATACAATTGCTCGGGGTACTGAAGGTCCTGCCAGCGGCATCCCCCACAAACCCCGAAATGTTTACAGAACGGTTCGATGCGCTTTTCTGAAAATTTATGAAAATGAACCACCCGGCCCTCCTGCCAGGATTTACGGCGACGGGTTAGTTGTACATCTACGATATCCCCAGGCAACCCCTTGGAAATAAAAGTCACAAAATCTTCAACCTTCGCAATTGCTTTCCCCTTTGCCCCAATATCAGTAATCTCGACATTTTCAAGCCGGGGCAGTTTTTTTCGTCTTCCCATTTCAAGTATCCTTCAGCTGGTTTATAAATTTCCTTTTTACCTCTTAACTCATTCTTAATCAACAACAATTCCTGACAGGATACCCTCCATATCCTTATAGGCGGCCTTCATAGCCGATTTTGCCTCAGGAAGCATACCTTTTGTCATTCCGGGTATATTCAGCCTTGAGATATATGTTTTCCCGTCCGATTTGGTGTAAACGGAAATCCGGCAGGGCATCATATTGGAATAGATTCTTTCTTCATCCCCTGCCAGTATCTTAATTGAATATTCCGGGTTGCAAAGCTCGAAAACTTTTACCTGGTTTACTTCCTTTCCGGCCTTTTCCATGCTTTTCTGCAGGTCGTGTACAGTAGGGATTGACCATCCGGCAGCCTTGGTGGACTGCTCAACGGTTGTCAGCGTGGTTTCAAAATCATAACGGCTCTCATTTTCAAGCATCATTTTTGGCGGTAAAAGCAGTGTAACTACAAGTACACCTGCTACTGCACCGGAAATAATTGCAATTAAAAAGGCAATGATCTTTTTTTTCATGGTTGTATGGGTTTAAATCAAGCGGAGTTTGTTTATTTTGCAAACTTCAGAAAAATACCCGGATTGACAAATGTTTTCTTTAGACAACATATCAATGTTTTTCGGCTCCCAGGAAATATTCCGGGATGTATCGCTTATTGTTAATCCGAGGGATCGTATAGGGCTCGTGGGCCGGAACGGTGCAGGTAAGACCACAATGCTGAAGATCCTCGCAGGTATGCTGGATCCTACAAAGGGCAAAGTGGTAACACCCCCTGGCACCGAGGTTGGCTATCTCCCTCAGCAAATGAGATACAATGACAGCCAGTCACTGTGGGAAGAGGTCATGAGGGCTTTCGATCAGGTTCGCAATCTGGAGAATGACATTGAAGCACTTCAGACCAGGATCGCTGAGCCTGGAGTCAGCGAATCGCAGCCTGAGTTATTGGACAAGTTCACCGAGCTCATGCACCGGTTCCAGGTACTGGGCGGCCAATCGTATGAAGCCGGGGTTGAGCAGACCGTTTTGGGTCTTGGGTTTAAACGGAGTGATTTTCACAGATCCACCTCTGAATTCAGCGGTGGTTGGAGGATGCGGATTGAGCTGGCAAGAATCCTGCTGGGCAAGCCTGCCATCCTGTTGCTTGATGAACCGACCAATCACCTTGATATTGAATCAATTGAATGGCTTGAGAAATACCTGTCAAACTATGAAGGGGCGGTCGTGCTCATCTCTCACGACAGTAAATTTCTTGACACTGTGACAAACAGGACCGTTGAAATATCGCTGGGTAAATTGTATGACTACGATGTTGCTTTTTCAAAGTTCAGGGAGATACGGGCAGAGAGGAGGGAGCAGCAGCTGGCTACCTATAGGAACCAGCAGAAGAAGATAGAGGATACAGAAAAGTTTATTGAAAGATTCAGGTACAAGAGCACCAAAGCGGTACAGGTACAATCCCGCATCAAAGCCCTCGAAAGGTTAGACAGGGTGGAGATCGAACTTGAAGATGTCAGATCTTTCAATATTAAATTCCCGCCGGCCCCGCGTTCGGGTACACTTGTTGTGGAAACAAAGAGGATGACAAAACATTTTGGAGAGCATTGCGTTTTTGAGAATATAGATCTTGTCATTGAGCGGGGAGAAAAGGTGGCTTTTGTAGGGAAGAACGGGGAGGGTAAGACCACTTTTTCAAGGATTCTTGTGGGGGAACTGGATTTTGAAGGGGAAAACAGGGGTGGACATAATGTAAGCATTGGCTATTTCGCCCAGAACCAGGATCAGATAATGAACGAGAACAAAACGGTCTTTGAAACCATTGATGATGTTGCTGTTGGGGATATCCGTTCCCAGACCAGGAGCATTCTGGGGGCATTCCTGTTTCACGGTGATGATGTCCATAAAAAGGTCAGGGTCCTTTCGGGTGGTGAGCGTTCCAGGCTTGCTCTGGCTCAGCTGCTCTTGAAACCGTATAACCTTCTGATCCTCGATGAGCCCACCAACCACCTGGATATGCGTTCCAAAGATATCCTTAAACATGCCCTCCTGCAGTACGATGGCACTTTAATTGTGGTATCTCACGACAGGGAATTTCTTGATGGACTGGTGGAAAAGGTTTATGAGTTTGGAGACAGAAGGGTGAGGGAACATCTCGGAGGTGTTTATGATTTCCTGAAAAAGAAAAGGATTAAGGGCTTTAAGGAGATTGAAAAGAAGCAGCAACAGAAGCAGCAACAGAAGCAAGCTTCCAGCGAAGAGAAGCCTGCTGGAAACAAGAAGGAATATGAACGACGGAAAGCATTTGACAAGAAGAAGAGAACTCTTGACAAAAAAATAGACGGATCGGAAGAAAACATAGCAAAGCTGGAGGAGGAAATCGGGAAACTTGACATCATCATCCAGGAATCTGAAAAGATTGAGGATCAGTCCATTTTCACCGAATATGAAAAACTAAAGTCTGAGTTATTCCAGGAGATGACAAAATGGGAGCAGGTCCATATGGAACTGGAAAAGCTCCAGGAAAGGGAAAATAAGTAATTTTGATTCAAAATACAGAAATTTTGAAAAGGGTCAGTAAGCTATTATTAGTTTTAATGTTGTTTGTACTCAATGCTTGTGTGTCGCAACCAAAGCAAAAGGATACTGCGCGGAATAACCTCGCTTTTCTATATAACCCTTCCAGTACACCTCTTCATCCTGAATTCAATTTATACCATGAAACAGCTTCACGTTCAAGGCTATATATAAAACTTTTTCCTGTTGAGCTACTCTTCAATCAGGCCAATGAAGAGGGGAGTTACCAGGCTCAGCTAAGGGTTCATTATGAATTAACGGAACTGATTGATGGAAGAGAAAGTGAGTTTGTAGCGGATAGTACTACTGCAGATTTCACCCTCAGGATGTCAGAAGTCAAAAACATATTTGTTGCGAACCTTCCTCTCATGACCAGGGAGGGAAGCAAGTATATACTAAAAGTTGTGACTACAGATTTGTTGAGGAGAAAAGGGACTACAAACTTTGTCCATGTTGACCGTAGTACTGTAAATACTGCTCAAAATTACCAGGTTATTTCGGTAGCGACCGGGTATCCTTCCTTTGATAAGGTGTTCCATTCCAGCGAGGAATTCTATGTGAAATACAACCGGCGGGGTGTGGATACGGTTTATATAAAGTACTATGAGAATGATTTTCCATTACCCCGTCCCCCGGTAACCAACCTGACTTCCCCCAAACCAGATTTTATACCAGACAGCATTTATGCTTTCCCTTACAGTGATACAGGTAAGTACATGCTTCGCCGTGAGGGAATGTATCATATACAGGTGGATCCGACTCAGGATGGGGGACTTTCACTGTTTAATTTCGGAGAGAATTATCCGCGCGTTGCAAATGTGAATGACATGGTCAGTCCAATGGTTTACCTTGCAAATTCGCAAGAGTACGATGAACTTATAGACCAGACCAACCTCAAACTTGCTATTGATAATTTCTGGCTTCAGGCGGGAGGTAATGTCCAGACATCCAGAGAATTGATCAGAGTATATTACAACCGGGTATTCTATGCAAATTATTTTTTCACTTCCTACAAAGAGGGCTGGAAAACCGACCGTGGGATGATGTTCATTATCTACGGTCCGCCTAACATCCTTACAAAAAAAGGCAATAATGAGATCTGGGTCTATTACCGTAAGAAGAGCCGCGAACCTTTGCAATTTACTTTTTCAATGCATGACAGTCCCTATACCCAGAACGATTTCTGGCTGGAACGAAATTTCACCAATTCGTTGTGGTCTCTTGCGGTAAGGGAATGGCGTGGTGGGAAGATATTCTACTCTGAAAGCAATTAGAATGGCAAAAAACACAGAAATTATTTTCGGTATTCATCCGGTAACTGAAGCGATTGAGTCCGGTCAGGAGCTCGAGAGGGTTTTTTTTCGAAAGGGACTCCAGGGAGAACTAGCCAATGAATTAATCACCAAGGTGAGAAAGTCAGGTGTACCCATCCAGTTCGTCCCCCCTGAAAGACTTAACCAGTTCACCGGGAAAAACCACCAGGGAGTGATTGCACTGATATCTCCAATCCTCTATCATCAGCTTGAACAGTTAATTCCTGCAATCTATGAAAAGGGAGAAACTCCATTGCTAATGATACTGGATAGCATAACCGATGTAAGAAATTTCGGTGCCGTAGCGCGCAGTGCGGAATGTGCCGGAGTACATGGACTTGTTATTCCTCAGTCAGGGTCGGCACGTATCCAGGAAGATGCTGTCAAAACCTCTGCAGGAGCTCTGCTGACAGTTCCTGTTTGCCGGGTCGAAAAACTTGTCGATGCTGTAAAATACCTTAAGAACAGCGGATTTAAGATTGTAGGGGCAACGGAGAAAGCTGATTTGAGTTTTCATCAGGCTGATTTGAAAGACCCTGTGGCAATAATAATGGGATCAGAGGAAAAAGGGATACACATCTCAATACTGGCACTCTGCGACCAGGAAGTCAGCATTCCGGTATACGGCAGTATTCCATCTCTTAATGTCTCTGTAGCAGCTTCACTGCTTATGTATGAAGCGGTGAGGCAGCGAGATACGAAGTAGTGTAGATTAGAAGGAGATTCTCAATAGATCCTATTTGCCAGCAATACTATTCAATTGGTATCGACCTGTTAAATCCCACCTCAAGTGAAATAAAAGTCTCGGTACGCGCAATACCGGGGATGACCTGGATCTTGTCAGTCAGAACAATCTTTAAGTGTTCATTGTCGCGGGCGTAGATCTTGATAAAGACTGAGTAATTACCTGTTGTAAAATGGCACTGGGTGATTTCAGGAATTTTTTTCAATTCTTCCATCACAGTATTATATTGGCTGGCCTGCTCCAGGAATATCCCCATATAGGAACAGGTTTTGAATCCGACCTTCTTCGGTTCAATGATGAACTTGGAGCCGGTGATGACTCCGATATTTGTAAGTTTTTGTATTCTCTGGTGGATGGCAGCACCTGAAACATTACACTCTCTGGCAACCTCAAGGTAGGGTATCCTTGCGTTCTTGGTAATAAGTTTGATTATCTTCTTGTCAAGACTATCAATTTGAAAGGTATCATCCATTTTATTATCCTCTAAGTGATAGATTTTGAAAAAACAGTATACAAAAATAACGAATTATAATCAATTCACAAGATATTAGTATATTCTTTTGAAATAGTTTGTTATATGGTTACGAATTGGTAATTCTATAGACCGATACTTCCTACTGCAGAAACTCACCCATCTTAACGTTTCGAGAATTCCTGAAAATCAATACCGCTCGGTGCCTGGAATACACGCAGACCGAACTCAGGGATTACGGCGAGGATATGATCAAAAATATCTGCCTGTATCGCCTCATATTTGGCCCATGCCTGATCATTACTGAAGACATAGATCTCAATCGGCAGTCCTGTTTCGGTAGGTTGGAGGTGGCGTACAAGCATTGTAAGATCCTGGTGGACCTTTGGATGGTTTTTTAAATATTGTTCTACATAGATCCTGAATGTCCCCAGGTTCGTCATACGACGGCCATTTACCAGGATAGAACCATCAATTTTATTGTCCTCATTGTATTTCGAGATCTCTTCCTGGCGGAATTCAATATATTCGGTCAGAAGATGTATTTTTTTTAGTTTTCCAGCCATTTTTCCGTCTACAAACATGACCGTATTCATGTCTATGTTTATGGAACGTTTAATTCTTCTTCCCCCGGATTCCTCCATCCCTTTCCAGTTCCGGAAAGATTCTGATACAAGGGCATATGTTGGGATTGTAGTAATTGTCTTATCCCAATTCCGAACCTTTACCGTATT
>DRHS01000018.1 GCA_011053095.1 Bacteroides sp. | reverse complement strand
CCGATATGCTCTGCCGTAGCAACAAGATAAAGATTTTTCCATGGACCTCCAATTGATTTTAATCCATTGACCAGTACATTAATTTCCTGACGCGACCGGATCGTGGCGCTTGTAACATCCCTGGTATCAATACCGGATTTTTCGTAAACATGATTGAACATGACCATGAACAGATCATTTCTGATGGGATAGATGCCCGGTGTTTTGATACTTGGATTCAGTCCTGCTTCCGTGAATTGTTCAAGCAATCTTTTCTTTGAACTCATGTCATTGTTGTTTCTGACAAAAGGTTCAATTTCATTGAGAGTAACTCCTGAAATCATGGCCAGCATGGAAAAGGGCTGGGTAAGCCCGGTTTCCGGATCACCCATTTCGAATTCACAGCCGGCCAGGGCAGCCAGGTCGCCGTCCCCGCTGCAATCAATGAAGATTTCCCCTTCCCAGGCTTCCCGTCCGCTTTTTGATTCAGTTATTATATGGGTTATATCCTTTTCCCTTCTAACCGCATCCACAAGGCGGGTATGCAATAAAATATCAATCCTGCCTGTTTCAAGACACAATTCTTCAAGCAAGGCTTTCATCTTTTCCACATCAAAAGGGAAATTACGGCCCTGGTAGTTTTCCGGTGTGCCAGAATCTTTTATCAGTTTCCCGGTAATTTCAGCCAGCAGGCCTTCCTTGTCTTCCCAATCAAGTATCCAGCTCAGTAATCCGGCAGTCCACACTCCACCCAGGCAACCGTTTACCTCTACCAGCAGTATGCTGGCCCCTGACCTGGCAGCTGAGATTGCTGAACATACTCCGGCGGGACCGGCACCGCAGATTATGATATCATACCTTCCCTTTATCTCTGTTTGCCTGGCTTTTTCAATGAGTTTGCCATCTTCAACCCGGTGATCAGATGAATCATTAACCTGGCAGGAGTGAATACTCATTCCGGCTACAGCCGGTATAGACAGTTTAAAGAAGTTTCTCCTTTTCATACATCACCAGATTTGTGTGAATTTGATCTACAAGGAAGTGAACTTCATGATAATTTTAGCCGACGCAACAGGTTTGTTTAATCGTATTCCAAGCCTGGTTGGCTGCCGGTACTCAGTTCTCCGCATGGGCTCTTCAATATGATCTTCAATTAATTCATAAGGCAATCCGCCAGTTTCTATTTCAATTTTCAGGGATTCTCCTTTATCCGTGGCAATTATGGTTCCGTCATCCTGAACCTCGAACCGGCCCAGTGTCATAAGGGCGGTTTCAAAGTCTGATGGTTGCGAATATTCCACCTCATCAATAACTGAAAAAGAGCCCTCGCCGGTCCGGTCATAAATAAAGGTTCTCATAAGTTTCAGGACAGATTCAAGATTGTAATTATCACTTAAGTCCATCGTGGCAACCTTATAGGAATTACGAAGATCCAGTTTCAGAATATCTTTCTCCGGAGAGGATTCCCTTGAGATCACTACTGCTTTTGCCTCTTTGCCGGCGATCTGAAGATGCCTGTCAACAACAGGTACGTTGTGCCCGTATGAGCTGAGTATTTTGCTTCCATACCGGTCGCTCAAGAATGCCGTACCTCCCCTGTATGAAGCTGCACCCGGATCAGTTATGGGAACCGCACCGTTTATGGCAACTATAAAAGAACCGATATCATTATGGTTATGGGGTGCGGCATTGTCGCCCCCTTTCATTGCGGCTCCGATCCTGATTCCCGAATCATTGCCTGGCCTGCAGATCAGCATCTGTCCCTCAGGGTACCAATCGCGCAGGGGATTAAATTCAAACCCGATAAAATTCTCCAGAGGGTTTTCAAGTCCCGATGGGAAATACCACACAAAATCCAGAATTCCGGAAGGTTTTGCTGACTCAGCTCCAAGGGGTTGTTCCAATTCTTTCAACCCGAGCTGATACTTCCGGTTGATATAATTCTGCAAATTAGTCTGGGGTGCTACATCCTGATTGCAATCAGCAAAAACGGGGTATACATCCGGCAGGATTTCATTACGCAATCCAAATAATGCCACACTGGCGATCTTTTCGTCGGCCATCCAGTCAATCTCTCCACTGGTAAATTTGTATACAACATCCGCAAACCTTACGTAATTGGAGAACCCGTAATTCCAGTATCCTACACCTTCCTGGCAGTATCCATCTTCAAAGAAACTATCCGTAAAATAGTGTATTGAATTTTCTGCGGCTCCCAGGAAAAAGGCCCTTTCGTAATCGGACTCGAGAATGCTCATGGCAGCAATTACGACATTTGACCAGCAGACCGCATTCCAGTTGTTAGTTCTCCAGATCCAGTACATGCCTCCATGATAGACGCCCTGTGAATGTTTTCGTACCGGATCAAATACCCTGCGTTTAAGTTCCGACCTGATCAGTTCCCTTATCCCTTCATCCAGACTTTCGCCCAGCCAGTAATAAACAGTACCCAGGATTGCTGCCATTGTTGTAGCCTGAAGATCGGCTGTTATCTCGGTTCCGGTCCGGTTACTTTTTGCATGGTCGTGAATTTCCGGTACCCATGTTTGACGGGAGCAGATATCGCTAATTAAATTCCCGATTTGGGGAACGAACCTTCCCTTGTTTTCTATGCATTCAGCATAAACAAGGATTTCCAGGCTGACCTTAGCATCAGGATCCGATAAAGCCTTTTCTGCCTTGGTAATAATATCCTTAAACGCCGGATTTTTTCCAATGGCTCTCCATTTATCCCTATGTGCTATATCGAATCCTATCCCTTCTGGTTCTGGCTTCAGCATTGCCCTCAACTCATTCAGTCTCTGATTGTCAGGAGCCATACTGGTTATGGGGTCAGGAATTGGATTTTTTATGTACCCCCTTGCCTCCGGTACAATGTAATTCTGTCCACATACCAGCAATCCGGACAGCAGGTTTAATGATAAAAGGATAATCAGCTTTTTCATTTATGTTTATTTCAGAGAATAGCTTAACTTAAGGAGGTAAATGGAAAACATGTTAATGAGACGTATAGTGCTTATATTTAGGCCATTAATACTAATCGGCATAGCAAGAACCAATTACCTTCAATATAATAAAAAAAGAACAAACTAAAAGGTTTATCAGGGCTTGTTCAGGCGTTGTTCAAAGCCTGGCAAGATCCGGGATAAACCATGCAATCTGAATTATTAGTTGAATATGAAATAATCACAATCCTATGAGATGTTTAAAATATTCCATCGTAGCAATCCTATTTGCATTTCCCTTACAATTATCAGCCCAGGTCGATAAGGATGATATTGATAAAGCCCTGGATATAAATGCCCTTCAACATCCTTACCTCTACTTCACAGAAGGGGAAAAACAGGAGATGATACAGCGGATTGAGTCGGATCCTGAATCCCGGCATATTTTTGAGAAATTGCGGGCCCAGTGCAATATGTATCTCCACATGCCTGTGGAAAAGATCATCCCCCAGCAGGGAAAAAATACCCGAGCTGACTGGTCGGAGTATGACCGAAACGGGAAATGGGAAAATTACTACTATGGAAACCGGGACAGGGCATTTGACCTTGCTTTTGTTTACCAGATGACCGGAGAACAAAAATATGCCGACAAGGCCTTCGAGTTCGCCGATGCTTTTTGCGATCTTACTACCTGGACTGTGCGGGCACACGAATTTCCTGTGATCTATTCCCGCATCATGCCATGGAACGTGCCGGACGACCAGGTAAATTTCAATTTTGACCATCGCAATGGAGATGCGGCTCGCATGATGGCAGCGGTATATGACTGGCTTTACCCCGGACTGGATGAGGCTCAGCGCGACAGGATACGCGGTGCTTTGATTGAGAAAGTTGTAACCCGGGTCAGGGGTGATTACGAATTTCACTGGTGGGCCACGGCCTACCGATGCAACTGGTGCGGGGTGTGTAATTCGGGTGTTGGGTTAACGGGACTTGCACTGCTTACAGAATATCCACAATTGACCGATATCGTGGCCGAATCATATAACAGGATTAATAGCATGTTGAATGAGCTGGGTGAAGATGGAGGATGGCAGGAAGGTGGCAGCTACTGGAGATACGGGATTCATACATCCACCTTTTTTGCAGATGCACTTAATCGTCTGACCGGATCGAAATACAACCTTTTTGAAAATGAGCGTTTGAAAAGCAACCCGGTAAATTTTCCCATTTATCTCTCGCTTCCCGGGGGAAGGTCGCTCAATTTTGAGGATTCCGGAGGTGGCGGATTGGTTGGCAATTCTCACCTTATAAACAAGCTCGCCACCGAAACCAACAGCAAAGAGGCCGCCTGGTACCGGAATGATTTTTTTGGCGAGGGGAATGATATTTTCGATATTATTTGGCCCAGGCCTAAAATGGAGGGGAGTCCCCCAAAAAATCCTTCCATCCACTTCAGAACCATCGATTGGTGGGTAATGCGCAGTGATTTTAAAAGTTCTGAAAAAGTCCTGGTTGCAGGAAAGGCCGGAATGAATAATGATCCCCATCACGGACACCTGGATATAGGACATTTTGTGGTTCACTGGCAGAATGAATATTTCATCCGGGATATTGGAAAGGATGGAGGATACGATGAGAAGTACTTTGACGACATGCGGTTCGACTATCCACAGGCTTCAAGTATAGGACATAATGTGATTTTTGTAAACGGAGAAAAGCAGATCTCCGGAAAACTGAGAAAGCAATCCTGGAACCTGGAAGTTGGCGGTGATGTTGAAGAATTCCGGACCTCAGTTGAACTCGATTATGTCCGGATGAACCCTACCAAAGCATATCCAAATAAGGAGCTGCAGGAATGGAAAAGGCATGTCGTTCTTGAAAAACCGGAGATAACGGTAGTGCTGGATGAGATCGATGCAGAACCGGGCTCGGAAATTGAAATTCGTTTTCATCCGGGAGTTGATTTCGAGGTTAGGGATGGACTGGTATTCCTGGAAGGGGAGAATGGTAAAATGGCACTGATTCCACTGTCGAAAGAGAATTTAATCATAAAACCAGATAAACATGCCTGCCAGTTTATTAATGCAAGCAACAGGTTTTTCTGGGTGGATTATTTTGACACCGAGATCAAATCAGAAGAAAATAAAACAATCGTCGCAACTTTAATAATACCGATTGATAATTCCGGGGAGGCAATGGAAATTTCAAGCAGTAAAGAGATGCAGATCGATGCTTCCGGTAATGTTACAGTATCCTTTTCAAGAAAAGGTGAGAGCTACTCCTACAATTTTGAAAACCGGAAAGGCGGACTCGTTTTCAAAGATTAATCCAGCTCTTTCTCTATTTCAACCAATCGGGGATGCCGCTCTGTTTCCAGCCTTCAATCCTTTTCTCATAACCATCGCCTGTCCATTCCGATGTTCCAGCAGGTAATGCCTCTTTCAGGGGCAGGCTTTTTTTATGATCCTCAATCACACCGGCAAATTCAGGATTGCCTGCCAGGTTATTGTGTTCACCCGGGTCATTCATATGATCGTACAGCTCTTCGGTGCCATCCCGGTAATGGATATAGTGGTACCGTTCACTACGGACTCCATAGTTCTTGTATCTCCAGACGCTGAGGACCTTATGGGGCCACTCTTTATCCGGGTTCTCCAGCAAGGGCACAAGGCTGTTGCCTTCCAGTGCCGGGTTATCAGGCAATCCGCAGAGAGCCGTGAGGGTAGGATAGATATCCAGCAGGCTTACCGGGTTTGAGGATTTCTTTCCTCCGGTTTTCATTCCAGGGTAGGAGATGAGCAGGGGAACCCGGGTGGATTCTTCCCACAATGCCTGTTTACGGAAGTGTCTTTTTTCCCCAAGATGCTGCCCGTGGTCTGACCAGAGGACAACGATTGTATTTTCTGAATGGGGACTTTCCTCTAGTGCGGCCAGGACCTTTCCTACCTGCTCGTCAGTGAATGTAACACAGGCCAGGTAAGAGTGAACAAGTTCTTTTAGAAATCCAGGTACGGATGTGACATCATCCCACCCGCCCTTAGGTGTGTAACCATAGGCTATGGCCTTGCCCATCATCGGGATGTCACTCATTTCATCCTTCGGAATTTCCGGTATGATTAGCTTTGAGGTGTCGTACATCTCGAAATATCTTCTTGGTGCGGTATACGGAACATGGGGCCTCAGAAATCCCACTGCCAGGAAGAAAGGTTTCTCATGCTTTTTACTTAGCTGGTTCACTGCCCAGTCTGCAATCTGCTCATCGTACATTCCTTCGGCGGGGATATCCTCCTTGTCAAGGGGTCCCCCGCAAAGGGAATAAAAACGATTGACCGGCATGTAATGATTCCGTATTGTGTCCTCACCATATGCCTGCACCAATTGTCCCCCGTTCTTCGGGAAGGGATAAAACATATATCCCCGGTACCCGAATCCATTTTCTTTTATAACCGGATCCATTTCGTTCCAGAAGTGCGGTGCATATTCATCCCAGAAAAGGTCTGTTCTGTCGGGATGATCGGATTCCCCGCTATGATATATTTTACCGGCAGAAAGGGTCGTATAGCCATGATCTCTGAAATACTCGGGAAGCATTTTATTATCCTTCATAACTACATCATATGTCTTACGCATATCCGTTGTAGATCCATACCATCCCGTTGTTACCGGATGCAAACCGCTTAGAAGTGAATTCCTGGAAGCCGTGCAGACCGCCTGGGATGCATGGGCGTTGGTGAAGAATACACCCTGATTTACCAGTTTGTCAAGACTGGGAGTAATAGCCTGGGGATGTCCCCCCATCGTTCCGATCCAGTCGTTCAGATCATCTACGGCAATAAACAGGACATTTGGTTTCTGATACTCTGCGGCTTTTGGGTTGCCCGATGAGCAGGATGAAAGTATACCAGCAGCCAGGGCGGTAATCAGGCAGGTGCTTAGAATTTTAAGATTATTTTTCATCGTGTATTTTAAATTTAACCTGTAGGGGATTATTATATTCCAGTTCTGTTTTTCTAATATAGTCGGTAAAATCTATTTTATTATTATAAACAGCTCCTTCGCTCCATGCGGAGGCCAGCATGTACTCATAACTATTATTAATAGGAGTTACTTTAAAGGTGTGGTTTTCTTTATTGGATGAAATATATTGATATTCGGGCATATAAATTTCTTTAACTACCAGTGCACTGCCTATAAAATCTACCAGGTGTTCTTCCCTGTCATCAATATTTTCGGGATCGCGAATGGCTTCCGGTCCTGAGGAAATGATCAACCCGTTATCCTGGATGAAATGGTTCTCCTCAGGCTTTTTCCGGATTCCGCAACCCGGTTTGACACCTGATTTCCTGGGCTGGAAGGTTGTGAAAGTCACAATGGAAGTACAATAACTCTGTTTTGCATAAACGGTATAAAGTTGTTCGTACTCATAAAACCCGCTTCCTGAATCCCAGTTCATACCTTTTATTTTAATGATTGAGCGAACCGGTCCGTTTACCACCACTTCATAGGCATACCGCGTATCGCTTATTTGTCCCCCATTCCACATACTCTTCGGGGCCAATTCGGATCGTGCCGGAGTGAACCTTGGCATCGATATTGAATCAGGTTTTTCGGGAAATTCAAACATACAAATCCCTCCACCTCCAAGTGAACCCGCGACACCCTGGATATCCGACCCCCAGTCTCTATTCCTCGCGGAAACGGCATAGCCATCCATATTTTCCATATACAGATGATTGGACATCAATACCGGTTTACGCTTGGCATAAACATCACAGCAGTTTGCGAACCATATCTTCCAGCCCACATTTTCACTTTCCCAGAAAGGCATCTGGTGCCGGCAATAACTTCCGATATTGGCATGGGTGAAGTGTTTATTCCAACCGCGGATATTTTCTCCCAGGTATATATGGATGGTTTTACTGGAATTTGCCTCTATATCAACCTGGAAAAATATTTCATCCCATATCCCATCCTTATCCAGGTCGTCCATCTGGTGGAAAACAGCGTGCCCATTGGTCTCCTCCCTTAGCTGGTGTCCTCCCTGCAAGCGAAGCAGTTCTTCTGAGGGTCCCTCAAAAGGAGGAAGATCCGGATCCACTACCGTGACCCACATTTCATGGATGTCCGGGATTGGAAAATTTTCACGTTTTATAATAACCGGGCAATTCTCCCGGTCTATATCCAGTGTATTAGAAACCGTGAATTCCAATCTGGTCCCCGGTTTGAACTTTCCCTGGGTATACCATGGATATTGATCACCCGCCCTAACTCCCAGGGAAGATATTATTAGCAGAATTATAATCAGAGTTCGCATGGTTCAAAGATTTTAATGAACTATTGATTTATGCTTGGATTTTCGAACCAAACCACACCAAGAAGTGTTTTTTGTTTTCCATTGATTTTGTCATAATACTCCTCACAATTTGCAATAATATCCAAATCCCCGTCACCGTCCAGGTCGATAAACCGCATATGATCCCATTTTTCACCTCGAAATGCTTTTCCGGAGAAAATTCCATCCGACCATTTTATGACGTGAGTTTCCCAGTTGTCTGTACCCGGTTTGTCACCCAGATATTCCATCCAGAAGACGGAAGCTTTACCAAGGGGGGTATAGCCATAATTATGGATGGTCATACCAACAATATCTAACTTTCCGTTTCCATCGATATCGACTATTTTAGTCGGGCGTGTCACCCAGCGGGTAATTTCAGGTTTATTGATTTGATTGACTTTCCAGTCATCGGTATTTTCCTGCTGTTCCAGATAAAACACATAGTTATCCGTTTGAACCACAAGATCGGTTTTCCCATCTTCATTCAAATCGCCAATTCCCACCTGGGGTTTTGCAAAAAGTTGTTGGTTTTTGTAAACCAAATGCTGTTCCCATGGACTCTCAATGGCTTCTGAATCTGGTCCGGGATTTTGATACCAAAACAGCATGTCTTCATGATCGGGCGTATCCCAGTCCGGATTTGCAACCACAATATCCATATGACCGTCCTTATTCAGATCTTCGATTACAAAGCCATGACCACTTAAAAGATTTGCATCAATCGAGTGCATTTCCCATTTGCTTAAATCTTCTCTGTCCTTTTTATTCGTTGGAGCTTCAAACCAAATCAAACCATTCAGTTTTCCTGATTTGTGACGGCGACCTCCGGTAACGATATCCAGTGCGCCATCCTGGTTGATGTCATACGTTTCAAGATAAACATAATGACCTTGATTTTTAGAGGAGGGAATTGGACCTGCATCCACCCATTTTGATGGATCTTTAACCTGTGATTTATCGGGCCCCCAGATGATGTTAACATCTGCATTATCCCCATTGGCATAAATGGCATCTAAATTCCCGTCACCATTCATATCCCCAAAATAACCATACTCAATATTAAGTCCGTCAGAAATAACAATTTTTTCCCATTCCTGATACAACTGATTGCCGACTCCTGGATTAAACAGAATGGTTACCTTATCGGCACCCTCGTGAATAACAAGATAATCATCCAATCCATCCTTGTCAACATCACCGGGACTAAGTGAATTGTGGTTCCAAAACTGCCTGTCGATGTGGTGCATCTTCCAGGGTTGGTTCATATACCGGGTACTCGATGCATCCTGGGCAACAGATATCTGAAACATTAAGATTCCAGAAGCAATAAGAAAGATCTTTTTCATGATAAATGGTTTAATTGATTTCTCATCAAAGTGAACTGGCTTATCCTCACTTTAAAATCATTTTGCCCAGATTAATTGTACCACCTGTTGGGCTTCAGAGTCGGAGAGTTGCTTTCGATTACCGACCTTTTTAATCTTTTTAACTTTCGACTTAAGTGCTTTATGGTTATCTCCTGTTGATATGGAGCCGGGATTGTTAAAATCTATAAAAGAATTTCCGAAAAGGGTATTCGAAACTATCTGGTTGTTCGTGGTTTCTCCCAGGTTCAGGAAACGAACTTTCCCCAGGTTGTAAAAAATATTATCCTTTATAACTGTTTGATCCGGCCAGATATCTCCCCAGTGCTTGTACCAGAGCATGTAATCATCAATTTCTGAGTCAGTGATAAAAAGATTATTTGATATCTCAGTATTGGTAATATTCCCGGAGAAACGTATCATATGGTGCTTTTCATCCTGGAAGACATTGTACCGGACGATTGTTCCATCATTGAATGAGCCCTTAACTTTACCCCAGGAACAGACCAGCAATCCACCCCATTCGTTGTGATGGCTGTAATTATATTGAATAATGGTGTTTTTACACAGATAGTCACTGTCAAAGCCGCTGGCATCCACATCACCCTCATTATAAACCGTGTAACAGGCTTCATTAAATTGCCAGAGGGCATTGTTGCAGTTGTAAGGGTAGGAGGCATTCCCCGTTGTCTTACTGCTGCATCTCAGAAAAAGATTATGCTGAACCACCGGTGATTCTGTTGCTCTTGTGACCAGACCATTTCCCCCCACATTCTCAAACTTCGAATTTTCTATAAGGACATTATGGTTGGGGAACCAGTTGTTTACCGCCGAGCTGGCATAATTCTCTCCGAAGGAAGTATTCATATCCCTTTTCCGCCAGAAGGACTGGTTAAGGAATCCCCCACGATCAACATTGAGGAAATGACAATTGTCGACGTGTATACCGTCAAAGTTGGACGGCACTCTTTTCCCGGGAATACTGTCCGCAATCACATTCAGGAATAATCCCCCATTGGTCCGGGTTCTCAGGGAACCGTTTACATCACGAATTACGAGGTTTATGAATTGAAAATCGTGCAGGGTTCCAATATCTTTTGCAAGGACCAGAATACCTGCTTTCTCAACCGGTTTATCCGGGTTCCCGGGTTCTAAATTCTGCACTGAGATGTCCCGGATCTCCCAATACTCCTGGTTATACAGCAGAATGGTTGCCGACATCAGGTCGGATGGATCTTTTTTACCTTCGGCATTAAAAACTGGGATCTCTCCATCTCCGTAGGAGGAAATTACAATGCGGTTATTCTCACTTCCGCTGCCTCCTGGTTTCAGAATGCCGGACCACCTACCGCCCCTTTTAAAAAGAATGGAATCTCCGGCCTGGAATTCGGTGGAGTTTACATTTTTCAGACCCTGCCACGCTGACTGTTCTGAGAGTCCGTCGTTTCCGTCATTTCCGCTGGACTTGTCTATATAATAATTTTCACTGTAGCCTGTACTGCAAATCAGAAACAGGAAGAGGATAAAATTTGTCCTTTTATTAAACAATATGTGTTTCATCTGGATATTCGGTTTTTTTTTAATTAAAAATGTCTGCCCAGTTTTCAAGTGGGATAAGTTTATTTTCAGCTTGATTTTCGGGATTACCATCTGAAAAAGGTGTAAATGCAACCCTCAGGTTTACGCTTGTCACATCTTCAAAATGGATGGCAAGTTTTTTTAAGCCTTCAGGCGGATCCCAATATTCATCTTTTGGAGAAGAGGGAAGGGGGCGTGCTTCAACAACCGAAAAGCTTGCCGGTTCACTTGAAAGAAGTGTTGCGACTAGTTTCTTCCCGTTCTTTTCCAGTATAACCTGCCGGGCATCCTCTTGCACCCATATATCAGCTTTGGTATGCATGAACCACCAGATCTCGCCGGGTTCCTTTAACACAATCTCATCCTGGATCGAAACCGTGTTCCTGTTGTCCCCTAGGTATAATCCCCTCCATACCTTGCTGGCATGATCCCTGTAGGCATCTGTTATGTCTGCAATGGCGATTGCTTTATCAGCATATGATTTATATGTCGTTATCCCCGATTGTGCATCAGAGATCTGATCCGCACCGGGCCCAGGATTAATTACAAGGGTATTCTGACCTTCTGCGCGCTTTGGATAATAATTCCACCGTAGCCCGCTTGGACTGTATTCCCAGTAACCCGGTGCATTGTAATACCCGCTGCCGAGTTCTTCTGCCCAGGTTTCACCCAATGCTTCCAGGTAAAATGATCCCTGGTCGAGGTCGTTATGGTGAAGTTCGGCTATCATTCTTCCTTTAATCCCCGCCATAAATCCGTTTTTATCTCCAAACGATGACCTTACCGTAACTACCTCAACATGTCTGAAGTAACGATCGGGGGGGAGATCTTTTAACAGAGAATTGTCCTTAAATTCGGGTTTATACCAGAGCAGGTCAAAAAATCCCGGATTGTTCCCGCCTTCAGAAATATGTTTTAAACGCCATTCACCAAATACCGGATTGTCGAAGTGATCTGCCAGCCAGAACATGGATGGATCCGACACCCTTCTTGAACGACCGTCTCCAAACTGATAAGATCTGTCACCCAGGCCGGACATATAAATAGGGAAATAGCAGGCTTCTGCAATGCCCGGACTGTCAGGGATACCGTACAATTGACCAGTTGCTGACTGCAAGGCTGCCATGAAAGTCGTCAGGTAACGTGTGCCATAGGACCAGTATCCTGCACCTTCGTCCCAGGCCCCGTCCGGCGCATAGCTTTCCAGTGCATAGGGGAGGTTATCCATCACATGAAAGATCACCTTACCAAATATTTCCTCCTCTTCTGTTCCAATTGCCAGGGCAGCAACTCCGACACCACCGCTGCATACAAAGTTCCAGTTGGTAATATTTTTTACCCATTTACCTTCTCCCGATTCAGAACCTTCCAGGTAAGGATTTAAACCCATGGCAATAACAGCTTCCCTTATCACGGATCTCTGATCTTCATTCAGTTCAGTATACAGCCAGTCATATCCTATGGCAAATGCATGGGACATCTCACCTACATCAAGAAAATGGCTGGGGTTCCAGTCCGGAAAAGCGGCAACTGCTTCGAGTTCCTGCCATGCCCTGTCAAGATATTTCTGCTCTCCTTCCATCCTGTACAGGAATGCCAGGGTATACATCCTTCTGACTACCTCCCTGCTTACGGAAAGCAGCCTGATACCATCGCGGAGATGATGCCGGGAGGGGGGAAGAGTAAGTATTTCCAGGGCGTCCTTCTTTATTTCCTCGTACCATCCGCTGAGCATGGCATCACCCTCGATTTTTATTTTCATTTCATCCAGCTGATCTTCTGATAGAAACAACCTGGGATGGGGGGATACGATATCTTTAATTTTCGGAACCGTTACCGGAGAAGGATGGTGCGATATTGGAGGTTCTGAAGACTCCTTGTTAGATTTGCATCCAGAAAAGGCGGTAATTAAGATTATGGCAAAAATTAAATTATAAAATTTCATAGCTGTGAAGCATTTTGGATGAATTATTTATTTTTTAAATTTTCTGTCTGGAAGATATCTGTCCTGAACGGAGAGACGGGCAATCCTTCATTATTGAACAGGTTTGCCTTATCTAAATTTGTCCAGCCGTAGCGGACCCTCGAAGGTTGTTTTATCTTATCATTCCGCACTACAACTGTATTTCCGTCAATCGTAGCATCGGCCTCAAGAAATTCTCCTGTATCAGCTCCATGCGGATCTCCTGCGATTGTAAATCCTTTCAATGTACCATCGCCGGACATTAAGCCCGTACCTGTATGATCAAAAAAAACACGGATACTTTTTTCTTCAACCTGAAATGATTTGTATATGGGACCTGAAAATACAAGTTCTTTGAAACCATAATCCCTTGCAAGTGCCCATAAAGCCAGTCGGTATCCAACAGTTCTTTTATTTCTCGGATGGATATCATCCATATTACCCACATCGGCAGTCACCACCATTCCTGAATTGTCTATGTCCATCGACAGCAACTGGGCCTCCCTTAATTCAGCGGCCTCTTCAAGGTTACTGTAACCGTTAGGGGCGATCTGGACATAGTAAAATGGAAAATCATCAGAGGTAGCTGAATACTCTTCCCATGTGCTTCGCCAGCTTGTAATCATCCCGGTAATGAGTTGTTTATACTGGTATGCCCACTGCCGGTTTGATTCGCCCTGGTACCAGACCACGCCTTTAATTTTATAAGGGATCAGAGGACGGATCATCCCGTTGAATAATACAGAAGTCCTGCGATGGGGACGGGCAATCATGTATACTGAACTCGGCATTTCCGGTTTTTCAGGATAAATTTTTCCCGTTCTTCCTGCTTCATTAACTGAGTATTTCCACTTTTCCAGGTCTGTATTGTATTTTACAGAATCCTTACCGGCGTCTTTTCCCCATTGGGTCCAGCGATCAAAAACGACAGACAGGGAAGTATCATTGGTAAAAACCTCATTCGGGCTCCATGCTTCAGCCGGTGTCCCCCCCCAGGTAGCCTGAATCAGTCCAACCGGAACGTTCAACTCCTCGTGAATCACCTTGCCAAAATGATAAGCGACAGCAGAAAAATTCTGCACAGATTCCGGATTACAAACTATCCATTTCGAACCCGGGCAATCATGCAGAGGCTGTTCTGCAATCTGCCTTTCAACCTTGAATAATCTGATCTCATCGATATCTGCCGATGGAATTTCTGTTTTTGCATGCAAGCTGGCCTTGAGTGAAAAATGCATATTTGACTGACCTGAACAAACCCAGACCTCACCCATCAGGATATTATTCAAACGGATTGTATTCTTGCCGCTGATTATCATGTGATAAGGCCCCCCTGATGCGGGGGTACTAATAATCGTCTGCCAGGCTCCGGATTGATTTGTAATTATCTTCACCTCGTTCTCTGCCCATTCACAACGGACGCTAATTTCTTCCCCGGGATCCGCCCAGCCCCATATCGGAACTGCAGCATCTCTTTGCAAAACCATATTATCTGAGAGAATCGCAGGTAAGCTTACATCTCCGAATACATTGCCTGATGTCAAAAAGATAATATTCAGGTAAATCAATATTTGCTTCATTGGAGATAAGAATTATTCAGTTTTGTTTTTATCAAAATAGTCGGCCAGATTGTAAACCTGACTGTTAATTTCACTCATCAGTTCCAAACATGAATTATACTCATCATAATGTATATTCACGATACCCTTGTTTGCATCGATATTGGAAAGTTCTGCTCCTTTCAATTCAGGATCATTATCCTGGTATTTAAACCAGTGCCATCCAACGCAATTTCCAGATTCAAGCAACGCCAGTGTATAATTCTGATAGAACAGTCCCCTGTCTTCCTGCGTTTTCACAATCCACCCGGCACCTGTTTGATTTGGAAGCCCGGAATCCTCTCCCTTAACATACCATTCAGTTATTATAAAGGGTTTTCCTGACCATAAGGTCCAGTTATTGATCTCCTCCGGACGGGGAGTCCACCGACCATAATAATTGCATGCCAGTACATCCACATATTTCCCCGCCACTTTCATAAAACTTTCATTATTTTTTTCAGAGCTGTACAATCTTGGTCCCAGGAACATATGGTTTGGATCATATTTCTGTATGGCTTCCGATACTGTTTCAAAATACCTGTCAGCAACAAAAGCCAGAAATTCAGATCTGACCTCATCGTTAATACTCTCATCGTCTATGCCTTTTTTATCCAGCCAGGCTTTTGCGGCTAGATACCCCTGGTCGGATTTATTATCCAGGGATAAATATCCTTCGAGGGCATCCGGCTTAAACGGGAGCTCATTATCTGAAAAATATCCAAACAGGTTCGGATCATCCTTATATTTTGTCAATTTACCTGCCGCTTTGTCGCAATACTGCTTGAATTCCTCGTCAAAAACGAAAATCGTATTATTGGGAAAACCGGTGTGACCGGGCACTGCGAATGTACCTCCTCTTTCCCTGCCGTATCCGCTCATGAAACTTATATTAATAGTATATGCCAGGGGATTTGCAGATTGCCTGCCTGAGGAAATGATAGATTGGGAATCTGACCAGGAACCAGCTCCATTAAATCCCCAACCATGAAGCATCTTGTTTGTCTCATTGATCCATTTCCCCTTGCTGCCAAACTTTTCTGTAAAGGCTGCTTTATTTCTTTCCGATCTTCCGGTGTTGATACTGTTTACAGCCATATGAATGAAACGGCAGCCATCCGGATCAATGGCCCACCATCTGTCCCCGATTTTCTCTACATGAAAATATCCTGTTGCCGCGGATTTCATCTCACGACAACCACCGTATTTGTTGAGTTTAGCAGGTTTTTTAGGAGAAGAGTAACCATCCAGTTGATCGACAGTACGAGTTTGGAAATCTATCCAGTCGGAGTAGGTTCTTCTGCCATCGGCGTGGTAAATTCTTCTTTTGGCCTGGACAATGAGTGAATCATTGTCATATCCATTCTGGTCGCTGGTATTTTTCTCCTGCATGCATCCACTCAGGCACAGGATAATAGGGAGGATATAAATTTTTCTGTCCATAACTAATGTTATTTGAATTCCATTACACCACGGTCTGTTGACTGGTTTTCTGTGATTTCATTGCCCCAGAGGTCCACACCCACATTACCCGGAATAATTTTTCCTGTATTGATCGCAGGTGATCCCTGGTTTATTTTGTAACCTTCGATAGATGAGAATCCCATGCCACCGCTGCCGGGATCAATAAACATTGGATCTGAGATAATCTTATTCTCGTCAACCGGTTCATTGGCCACAGGCTTACCATAAAATATATTATGACTAAAGAGATTATTGGTGCTTTTGCTGAATTCGTAGCGGTTATCAGCTCCAAGATTGTAAAAAATATTATTGTAATAGGAAGTATTATCCGGGAAACCGTTCCAGCTCTTATGCCATATAATATCAATTTCCGATACCCCCTCCCCGGTATAAATAACATTATTGTGAATGGTTGTATTCGTTGTTTTTCCCGAAACGCGTATTACATGATGACCCTCATTCTGGAATATATTATAGCGGACAATGGTACCATCATTGAATCCATCATCGGCCCCGTTGCAGCAAACAAGCAGTGCCCCGTACTCATTATCGTGGCTGTAATTATACTGGATCAGGCAGTTCTTGCTTCTCCAGTCGCTGTCGAAACCTCCGGCATCACCATCACCCTCATTATACTTGGTGAAACAGGCTTCATTATATTGCATGATGGTATTATCGCAGTTAAACGGGTAAAAGGCATTTCCAGATCGCTTGATCGCGCAATGGGTAAACAGGTTATGTTCTATCAGGGCACTGTCAGAGACTCTTACAATCAAGGCATTGGCAGCAGTCCTCTCGAATCTGTTATTGCGGATAACTACATTTTTGCTGGGGACCCAGTTGGTGTTTTCAGTAAGAGAACGGGTCATCCAGGAGGATGTATTTGCCATTCCGGTGTTGTCGAGATCATGGAAATGGCAATTCTCTACCAGCAATCCATCAAAATAAGTTGGCAGGCTGTCTCCCTTAATTCTCAGGAAAAGACCCCCATTATGTTTATCAATAATGGTACCGTTCACACCATGAATTTCCAGGTCCGAAAAATGGAGATGGGACACCCTGCCTATATCCTCTGCCTCAACCAGGATCGCAGTTTTCCTTGTCCTTTCTTCGGTGTACTTTGGCCTGATAGTATCTGTTTCCACCCAGTAGGAAATATTTTTCTGCTCCCAGGCTTCCATATCAAGTCCCTCTTCCAATGCATTATAATTAGTAATCTCCAGGTTGCTGATCTCCCAGTATTCCTGGTTGAAAAGATATATGGTAAAAAGGCCTCCATCGCCATGAATTACAGGTTTCTCTCCCTCTCCATATTTATCTATCCTTATGAGCTTATCTTCCTGGCCCGATCCGAGGGGAGTCAATTCTCCAGTCCATTTTTCGCCGGATTTGAATAAAATTTCAGCTCCCGGACCAAACTCCACGGAATTGACCTTTTCAAGAGATTTCCAGGCTGTTTCGGGAGTTTTACCGTCACGACTGTCGTCTCCATTGCTTGCATCCAGGTACCTGGCGGTATTTATCGTACCCGAGCAGCCTGAAATTATCACGATAAGTGCAGGCAGGAATAACGTTTTAAGAGTGTTTGTTAATGTTTTCATGATGGGGTTTTTAAATGTTTCGAGGTGAGTAATATATCCTCACCTCTTATTTCTATTAAATCATTATAATCATCAGCAATAATCTCAATATCATTATTTTTTAATTCCAACTTGTATTTGTTATCCAGGTTTGCAAGCTGATGTAGAACTATAAATTTTGTTGTTCTGCATTTTCTTCTGATGATAAGCAAGGGTTTTGACATCTGTTTAATATCATCGGGTACATTATCCCATCCGTTTTCGGCATATATGGGAGTGTTTGAGACAAAAATTTCAGTTCCTTTTTCACCTTCAACATAAATATTGACCCGTCTTTCTTCTTCGTCCCTAAAACCACCTTGCCATGATTTGTCAATTGCTCCTTTTTTGCCTTTCCGCAGCCAGCTATTACCCTCAGATTTCGACTCTGAATCGATGGGTTGTAATTTGTAATCTTCAGTAAAGCCATTATATTCCTTCATGTACAATTTTGTGTCAAATTCAAAATGGCCTTCATCATGTAATACGTAATCATAAGTGTGAATATCATCACTGCTGCATTCGAATATATCCAGTAAATAGTCGGGAGTTATGCACAGTGTTCGTTTTTGATTCACACCCTTGTAAACAGAACCCTCTAATGAAATATATTTCAGGCTGCCCGAACTTTTCACCTCTGAAAAGAAAATGTCGTTTATTTCTGCTTTAGTGGTAACAAGCTGGTGTCTTGGATAGTCAGGATTTTGTTTGTCAACCACTACAGTGTTATGCCCCAGAGCATAATGTGAGAATGGGGTTTTGTTCCTGTTGTTTCTTGAAGCCCTTGGTGCGAGGTATTCCCATCTCCTGAACCAGTCGGGATATATTAATTTGCCATATGCAAATAATCCGATGTTAAACTGATCGTTATGGCCATGATACTGAATCGAACAGCCATTCCTTACATGAAGTGTAACATTGTCCCCTTTCCAGTAATGTTTTGAGTTTTCTGTACTTATCAGTGCATGCCCTATTTCAGGATATACCCTGTCTTTAAAAGTTGGCACTTCAGTTTCTTCTATGGGGATTCCATATGTCAAAGTATTGTCGCCCCATACTGTAACGTCATAACACAATCTCTCCTGTTCCTGTTGAATTAACCACGCGTATTTGGGATCTTTATAGGCTTTATAAAGTAATTCAAATTTGTTTGTAAATCTTGAAAACGGTGAATTATAGAGGTATGTTCCCTTATATTTTATAAGCTCTCCACTTTCTGCGATTTCAGCTCCCAGGGCACCATCGCCACAAGGCACCAGCAATCCGTTTGGGAAGCTAAGTTCTAAAAGTCCATCGACCATTCCTTTTAAGGATGCACCCCCCGGAGATTCGTATAAGTACAAATCATCATAGCCATTTACTCTTGAAGCCTCTGCAAGCAGAAGCATACAGCATATAACATAATCATATGCATATGCCAATGGTTCAGGCCAGAATTTCTTGTCTCTTATTTTTGTCTCCAGCACTGTTTTAAACCCGTACTTCCCAGAGAGCGAATGTTCAATTGCCTCTTCATTTCCGCTAAGCAAGCCAACCAATCCCATATAGGTAATTGCCCAGAATTGAGTATTTCCCAACCTTCGAATCTTGGTGTCTTCATATCTCCTGTACTGAAATACCATCTCTGTAAGCCTCCTGTGCATGGATTCCTTTATTGCTTCCATAGTCTGATGGTGTTTGACCATATCCCATGCCCATAGATAATTAACATGTATCATTCCCCAGGACCAAAGACTTGAAGAAACTTCTTTTTTTGTATTGTAATAGGGTTTGTCGATTTTATCAAGATTAAATTCCTGTACCAACAAATCCTTAATCTCATCCAGTTTAAATTCATCCCCCGTCAGCCTGTAATACAATGCTATCTCTTTCATATACTGGCCAGTAGTCCATTGTCTCCAATTTTGCTTCCAGTGTGAATTATAATATTCGTCTTCCGAGAGAAAAACATTCTTCTTTAATACTTCAAATCGTTTTTCAGTCCACTCATTCTGGTCAACTGCACGTCTGATGCGCTTAAAGTCTTCTTCGTTGAGAAATAAATTTTCATCTCCACCCAGGCTATTATCTGGCCAATTATTGCAGCCAGTAATAAACCCGGGCATTGAAATTGCACCCGTTGCGGCTAATGTTATTTTAGTAAATTTTCTTCTGTCCATTTTTCTCCGGACTTATATTAATAATATATAAATGGATGAGTCACTTCAAGTCCACTTTCTAGAATAATACTGACAAAATATATTCCTGCCTCGATTTCAGAGCCGCCGAAGTTGATATCGAGGCTGAAAGTTTCTGACACGGGATCGATCCGGTTTTTCAGTCCGGTTTCCATTCCCTTGCTGTCAATTACCCTCCATTTTTTCGCTTTCGCGGGAAGATCGGCGCAATAGACAGTCAGATTATCATGAACGGGATTGGGAAACAAGGATATGGCGTCCCGGTTATCCTTACGGGAATCAATGCTTCTTCCCCAATCGGACAATGGTTTACTCCACTGGTGGATGCCAATATCTACAGGTCCTTCCGGTGGAATTGAATTGCCGAAAAAGTCTTTATCGGGTTTTCCGAATACGATTTTTCCTGCCGCTTTGGCCGGTGAGCTATCCTGAATCTTATAACCCTTGACATCCTCTGATCCGGGATCAACAAACTTTGGATCTTCAGTAATCTTATTGGGATCACTCGGCTCATTTGTTACCGGATTGCCAAAGAATATGTTGTTCTCAAAAACGTTATCGGTGCTCGATCCAAAATCGTAGGCATTTCTGGTTCCCAGGTTGTAAAAGATATTATTGTAATAGTTGGTATTGTCCGGATATCCCTTCCAGTTTTTATGCCAGATAATATCATTGTCAGAGTTGCCTTCCCCGGTATATATCACATTATTGTAGATGTAGGTATTCGTGGGCACTCCGGAAACCCGGAACACGTGTCTCTTGTTATCCCGGAATAAATTATACCGGACAATGGTTCCGTCATTGAACCTGTCGCTTCCCCCCTGGCATGTGATAAGGATGCCCCCGTATTCATTATCGTGGCTGTAATTATACTGGAATATTGAATTCTTGCAGCGGTAATCACTGTCAAATCCGCCAGCATCATTGTCGCCCTGATTGTATTTTGTATGGCAGGATTCGTTGTACTGGATCAGTATATCATCGCAATTAAATGGAAAAAATGCATTACCCGTTTCCTTAATGCTGCAATGAGTGAAGAGGTTGTTTTCAACCAGCGCAGCGTCCGTAACCCTTATGATCAGCGCATTGGCCCCGGTACGTTCGAATGTATTTTCAAGGTATCGCACATTCTTGCTGGGCACCCAGTTCTCGTTGATGTAAAGGGACCTGTCATCCCATCTTGATTTATTTGAAATGCCAGTCCTGTCGACATCATGTATATGGCAATTTTCAAAGAGCAGGTCGTCAAACCAGGTTTCGGTGGAGGAACCTTTTATCTCCAGGAAAATTCCCCCGTTGTCTTTGCTGGAAATATCTCCGTTTACCCCGTGTATCTCCAGGTTTGTGAAGTGAAGGTGGTGCACGGCTCCATAATTTGATGCTTCCACCAGGATGGCACATTTCCGGCTGCGGGTCTCTTCATATTGTGGCCTTGGAGATACTGATTCGGCCCAGACGGTTTTGTTGTTGGCTTCCCAGGTCTCCATGTCAACCGTTTCTTCGGAAGCCTTAAAATTTGTGATTTCAAGATTGCTGAGTTCCCAGTATTCCCGGTTGTACAGGTAAATGGTGTACAGGCCGCCCGTACCATTAATCACAGGATTGTCTCCAGTCCCATAACGGTCGATCCGGATTGGATTATTCTCATTACCAGACCCTTTCAGTACCATGCTACCTGTCCATACTTCCCCCGCTTTCAGCAGGATTGAATCACCCGGATTGAAAGTGCTGCTATTGATGTTGGCGAGAGACTTCCAGGCAGACTGGGCAGAGAGGCCGTTGTTCACATCATTTCCGCCTGTAGCATCAATATATCTTGTTACCGGTGTGACCTGGCCTGAAACTGAATAAGAGAGACTTAACAGCAGCACAGCAGGGAGCAGGGTTTTTATGAGAATTTTATACATTTTCGGATATGGGGCTTAATTTATCAGTAATGTTCTATTGGTATATATTATCATTTATAATTAGTTCAGAAAGAGGAAATGTTTATGTCTGAAATTTCCGGTTTCGTCTGCAATTCTGAATATGTAAATCCCGGAATGCAATCCATTATTTTTCAAATTGATCTGGATTTTTGAAGTTCCCTGGGATAGCCAGGACATGCCTGATATCCTTGTTTCAATCCCATTGTTTTCCAGGATTGACCAGGAAGCCATATAGTCTTCCTTTGAATCCATTTTGAGATTTAGCAGTCCCGGTGTGGGATTCGGATAAAGCAGGATTTTAGCTTGATCCGGATCTGAATGACTAACAGGGATCCCCGAATCTGATAAGGGTCCGTCTGTCTGGTGAATGCCAATGTCTATGGGTCCTTCCAGGGGGATGGGGTTATTGAAAAAATCCATTTCGGGTTGACTGGGAATTGTTTTACCTGCCTTAATCGCAGGTGAGCCCGTACGTATCATATACCCATCCAGGTTATCGGTTCCCGGATCGACAAGAAGTGGGTCCCCGGTTACCTTGTAATCATCATGGGGTTCATTTGGGGCCCTGTTCCCGAAGAACAAATTGTTTTCGAAAACATTATTCTGACTCCCTCCAAAGTCGTACACGGGATTTGCAGCCAGGTGATAGAAAATATTATTGTAGTAATATGAGTTCTTAGCAGATGTACCCCCCCAGTCCCCGTGGTACAAAATAATCATATCATCCAGGTCATTCGTTTTGGATGTATAGAGAATATTATTGTGAAAGGTCATGTTCGTTAGTTTTCCGGAAGTCCGGACGATATGATCCTTATTGTCAGAAATAATATTATACCGGATAACCGTTCCATCGTTAAATGTTTCCAGCCATGATGAACCGCCGGCTCCCCCGGTTGCTACTACTCCTCCGAACTCATTGTGGTGCAGGTAGTTGTATTGAATTATGGTGTTTTTGGTGCGGTAATCGCTGTCAATTCCCCTGGCATCCGTATCCCCTTCATTGTAAACTGTGTAGCAGGCCTCGTTGTACTGGAACAGTGCTTTATCGGTATTAAAACAGAATGCCGCATTCCCTGAAATATATAAACCACAACTGTCGAGATAGTTATACTCAATAAGTGGTTTGTCTGCTACCCGGATGATAATACCATTGCCCGCAATTCGTCTGATGGTGTTTCTTTTCAGGATTATATTTTTACTGGGAACCCAGGTATCATACCGGTCATTGCCATTATTGTCCTTACCTATGTATGAACCGAAGGAGGAGTTCAGGGTGCGGATTGACCATGAAGAAGAGTTGCTGATGCCCGTCCTAGATACATCATGAATATAACAGCTGTCCACCAGCACATCCTCAAACCAGGTACGGTGCTCTGAACCGGTAACTTCGAAAAATATTCCACCGTAGTACCGGCTGGTAAAGCTTGAATTTTCACTGTTTACGCTGTCTACTTCCAGATTGAAAAGGTGAATATGGTGGACTGCACCCATGTCCGTTGCCTTTACATAAATGCCTCTTTTCCGGTCCGGTTCTGATCCGCCTGTATCTTCGAAATTTGTGATCCGCAGATTCCTGATTTCCCAGTATTCCTGGTTTTCCAGCAGCAGGGTATACCTTTCCATTCCCCTGCCATGAATTTCAGGGCGGGGACCCGGGCCATAGCTGCTGATGACAATGGGAGAACCGTTTTTACCGGAACCTTCGGGTTTAAGAATACCGGACCATTTCTCTCCTGCTTTGAAAAGAATTGAATCACCGGGTATAAAAGTTCTGTTGTTTAATTTGTTAAGGGACATCCACGCAGACTGGGCTGTGAGACCATTGTTCCCGTCATCTCCAAGAGTGGCGTCAATATACCTGGTTTGAGAATAACCCGGAATACTGCCAATAATTATCCCGGCTATAAGCATGAACATTAAAATAGATGTCTTTAGAGCCGTCATATCGAAATCGGTATTTAATTAAATTATTTCCTGCTTACTTTAATGGCATTCAGCAATGGTTTACCCGTTATTTTTCCAAAGCTTATTTCGAGGGACTCATCCTCTGTGACCCTTACTGTAAATGTTTTGAAAAATGCCTTCCGGAATCCGTAATCACCTGCAGGATCAAGTGTGTCGAACAGTACATTGCCATTGGCTGATACATTGAATGTCCTTTCTCCGTTCCCGACATCCTGGCTTTCTGCGAAGTGAAGTTCGACTTCATAATCTCCCTCCGGAACATCCAGCCTGTAGCTGCTCAGGTCTTCACGGAAGGTGTAGTACAATGGGGTGTTTTCGGTATTATAGATGATAAGGTCCTTATGAAATTCTCCCTCTTTTCCTTCTATGTACCCGAAGCTACCCTGTTCATAGGATTGATCAGCTTCCCAGACGAATCCCGTTGCATCTGTAAACTGGGCATTTCCCCCGATATTGATTCCCAGTGAACGAAAGGGAACGGACTCATCTTTAAGAAGGTGGGACCTGTATGTAAAATTAATTTCAAGCCTGTCGGTATAAGGCTTACCGGATTTTTCCCCGGATGCTTCCAGTACATTAATACCCTGCTCAAATGGCACCTCCCAGGTTATTTTTGCGATTTCATCGGGAGATTTTACTCCAAGGGATTTTCCGTTGATCCTTAATTCGATATTATCCAGGTTGGTATAAATATCGACAGGTTGTATTACCTCATGATATCCTGAACCGGCCGGGGCATTGGGATTGGTACCGGTTCTCTGTGTCCAGTCACGGCTGGCAATATAAACCATGGGCTCCGGGTTCCAGTTTGCTTTATAAAGGAAATAGGAATCCTTGTATTTCCGGTCCCATGTCAGCAATCCCTTCTGGTTCCTTTGAATAATCGAACCGCCTGTATGGGGTTGGGAAAAATCAAACTGGTTCCATATCGCAGTTCCGGCAAGGTATGGCCGTTCATTGATCTGGCGAAGATGTGCTTCATGGTATAGGCGCTGCCAGTTTCCTGTAAAGTCGAACCTCCTGGGATTTAAGGAATTTAATCTTCTGTCGCTTCCGGCGCCATATTCACTTATGAACAGGACCTGCTCCGGGTATTTTTCATGACGCCTGTCCAGACTTCTCCCAAATCCATCGAATTCCCCGCTGTACCAACCATTGTACAGGTTCAGTCCCAGTACCTGGGGTATTGCCGCAACACCTGTTATGTCGTAATGATTACTGCCATGAATGGCCATTGCGGTATATCTGCCTGGATCCTCTGCCCTTATCAGGCTGTCAAGTACTCCGGCAACCTTGAATACATTGGTATTATATGCTTCATCCGGATGTTCACGTATGCGTGCTCCTTCTTTACTCCATAGAAAAATCTCGTTCATTGATCCCCACATGATAACCGATGGGTGGTTGTAATGCTGTCGGATCATCTCACGGATCATAGTTTTGGAGTTCTCCAAAAACGGATGACTGATATTCATGTAGTTGACCAGGGGGACCTCTTCCCAGATCAGCCTGTCTCTTATACACATCT
>DRHS01000017.1 GCA_011053095.1 Bacteroides sp. | reverse complement strand
AGATGTGTATAAGAGACAGCTCTTGACCGACTCACTTTAGAAGCAGAAGCACATTCGTATTAGTGAACGTGTAAAGGCAGGTCTGGAAAAGTCTCGTCAGCAGGGTCGTGTTGGTGGTCGTCCTGCAATGGATGAATCAAAAGTCAGGAAAATCAAGAAATTGAAGAGCGATGGTTATTCCATTGTCGCCCATGCGAAGGAATTGAAGATAAGTAGGGAAATGTTTATCAATACCTATGATTCCTTGAATCGTTGCTAACATGGTGAAATACCAAAATCTATTGCCAAATATCTCAATGAAGTTCAACGAGGATGGGTGAATAACTACCGTATGGCAAGTATTCAGAACAAACTTGTCGAACTGGACGGATGGTTGCGAAACAGACTTCGTTATTTCATCTGGCATCATTGGAAGAAATCCGAACGGAAAAGGAAAAATCTGATCCGATTGGGAGTTGAACAAGGACAAGCCTATGCATGGAGTCGATCACGTATGAGAGGCGTACTGGCGGTCATTTGACCGTCAGCAGTCTACTCGATTATGAGCTTTTTTTATTCCTAAGTATTTTTACAATACGGCTATATACGATTTCTAATAAATTCCAATTGTATCCTCCAGTTGTATTCACAAATTGAATAACAACTGTATCAATATCTTTGTGGTATTTTGCAATACTCTGATAGCCAGGTATCCATCCCGTATGGTCATACTCGTAAATTGAAGAATAGATTTCCTGTTCCCCTTCATCAAACAATGACCCATCGTTTAATGCCCGCAAGAATATACCCACATCCTCGGCTGTAGCTAACATTCCATACTCTTCAGTCTTTAAATCGGCTTCAATTCCAACATAATAGCCACTCATAACATCGTCTATATCCACATCTTTAAGCGAACTGAAAGTATTGTTCAGCTCGAGTGGTATCAAAATCTCCTCCTTGATATATTGGTGACGGCTATATCCCAACACCTTATCAATGAGTTCTCGAATCAACAAATAATTCGTGTTTGAATATCCATAGTCTTCATTTGGCTCAAATTTAGCCGGCAAATCAAGTACTAATTCAAGGGTTTCTTCCCTGCTTTTCGGTCGGTTGTCCCAATAACCAGGATGGTCGGTGTAATTGGGAATGCCACTCCGATGTTGCACCATCAATCTCAAGGTAATTTTTTCTGCATTTTCAATTCTTCCTATAAGTTCTGGAAAGTAATCAGCGAGCGTTTTATCCAAAGACAAACGTTTGTCATTTACCATTTTGGTTATAGCAACAGCATCATATAATTTGCTAATACTGGCAATCTTAAATAAGGCTTTGGGGTTAGCAGGTATTTTGTTTTTTCGGTCATGCCAGCCAGATGTATAAAATGCTGGTGGTTTGCCAGACTCGTCCACATAGACAATAATTCCGTCAAATCCATGACCAATTGCTTCATTTACTTGTTCTTGAACCGTATCAGGTAGTGGTAAAATCCAAGCCTTTACCAAAATCCATGGTACGAACACCAAAGAGGTTATGCTTGCAATAATAAATACTATTCTGAGTATTCGTTTTGTTTGTTTCTTTGTCATACTATTTCAGGACGATGCGTTTTTTTAAATTGCTCATAACGTAATAGTATTTATCTTTCTTAAAGTTAAACATTATTATGAGGAACATCGTGTCATCTCATCCAACGTCCTCCCAATTTCTTCTTCAGCTTACAAAGTGCATTTGAAGCCAGTAATTACCTTCAATTTGCAAAATGAGTAGTAGTAATAATTTCCACCAATATACTCCCCCAAATAATACACTTGAAGTTTTTAATTAAAAAAGTCTAGTAAAAAGGTTTCATCCCCTACGGTTATACAGGTATTAAATACCCTCCGTTTATTTAAATTTAAAGGGAATCACCTGAAAGTTCATTAATTAAATTATTCGGTTCACTTCAGGGCAGGATTAATTGATAAGTATAATCTTACCTTCTTTTCTTAATGTCTATCCTGAATAATGAAATAACAGACGTTTAGGAGGTAATTGCTTAAGTTGCGAAGGGACTTGAACGGATTATCTCGCTTCTATAGGGAGATTCATCACCCCTTAATCTCCTCCACGAGAGAACTTATTTTTTCAACACTGTATGGTTTAGTCAGCAACTGGTTGAAGCCGACATCCTTGAAATCCTCAAAAAATAATTGTGGATTATGCGCTGTGAGAGCAACAATAAAGGTCTTATTTTTTGGGAAGGGTAAATTTTCCCTTATATATCTGGTAGTTTCAAGCCCGTTCATCACAGGCATTTCGATATCCATGAGGACCAGGTCGTAATCCTTTTCCAGAAGGGCATCAATTGCTTCCTTACCGTTCTCTGCCTCATCAAATTCGAGATCAAGATTATTAAAGATCGCCGTAAGCAATAGCCGGTTGGTGAAAATATCATCTACTATAAGAGCCCGCATTTCAATTGATTATAGGTATTCTGCATAATCATCCCAATTCGCTAAGGGTTTTAACAATATCCATGCTAATTATCCGGACATGGCTTCCATCAAGGTCGATGATCTTGTCATGCTTGAATTCGGTGAGGGTGCGGATAAAACTTTCCTTTGTAGTTCCGGCAAGCTCGGCAAGTTCCCTTCGGGTAAGTGGAAAATCAAATTGAGACTTGCCATAGATGTTATCTGCAAAATACAGAAGTACATCGGCAATCCTTCCAGGCAGTTGTTTATGGGTCTGGTTAATCAGCCGGTTGAAAATGAAGAGTCCGTCCTGGCTGATAATGCTCATAAGCTTAAGGCTGAATTTACCATTCTCCATCAACACATTCCGGAAGGCGTTGATATCAATAAAGCAAATTTCAGAAGTCTCTACAGCTGTCGCGGAATATTGATGGATCTGGTCTCCCATTACAGAAAGCATCCCAATGTATTCACCGGGGGATGCCATCCTCAGAAGTACAACACGCTCATTCCTGCCTTCCTTAAAGATCTTAACCAGGCCGGAAGCCAGAAGCATTATATGAGAGGTCCTGGTACTTTGCCGGAATACACTGTCCTTCTTATTATAGCTGACAATGTTACTGTTGTTTCGAATAAGTTCAAGCTGTTCATCAGACAATAGCTGTGCATAAGGCATAATATCCCTGCATAAAAAGTCTGGTATGGAATTATTAGAATTCAATATTTTTTGACTCACTAAATATATGTAAAATCGATGATATAAATCATCGCTTAAAGTCTGATTCTTCTAAGGTTTTGTAATATCTTTGGTATAGGAATTATTCCATAAGATGAAAAAGATTCTGATTGTCGACGACTCCAACACAAATGTGGTTCTACTAGAAGCCATTCTTGTCAGCCGGGGTTATAATATCCAAACAGCTTTTAATGTTAATGAGGCTTACAATATGCTTGAAAAAGAGCGCCCGGAGCTGATACTTCTTGATTTACTCATGCCAAAAGTAAGCGGTTACCAGTTCCTTGACCAGCTCAAGAAAAACAATGAGACAAAAGACATCCCTGTCATCATTGTCTCTGCAGTTACAGATGCACCGAATATCCAGAAAACATTTGAGATGGGAGCAAGCGATTACATTGAGAAGCCGGTTGACATAAAGGTTCTGCTGAGTAAAGTTGAAAAGACACTGAATTAGAAAACCAATGACTACCCTTTTTGTATCAACTCCCGAAACAGATATCGAAGCCCAACCTCATTTTTACATGCTAAGGCTTTGTGTTTTTTCTTATTACGAATAAGCATCTTTCCCTCCCGTCTTCATTCCTTCTAATAAAAATCTGTTCAAAGTTCCTTCATTTAGGAATTATAAGTATTTTTATTCAGACTAGGGATGGCTATGAACAAACCGAACGAAATAATTATCAGATTCACTATTTACGGGTTTCTCATCGGTATCTTCTTCCCGGTTGTATCACTTTTCATCCATAGCCTCACCGGAGATGTCAGCTTTTCCCTACAGGGATTCAGCCAGCTTCATGCATTGTTCCCCGGACAGATAATCCTGGACCTTATACCATTTTTCTCCACAATAGCAGGTACAATTTTAGGTTATTCGGAGTCAACGCATATTTCAAATCTCCTGAAAAAATCAGAAGAAGAGAATAAAAGATCAGAAAAAATTCTTGTTTTTACAGAAAAACTGATCAATAACCAGCTTGATGCCGCACTTGATCTGAAGGAAAAAGATGATCCGCTTGGAAAATCCCTTATCAACCTGAGAGATAATCTTAAACAAAACATCGATCAGCAACAGGAAAGAAAGATGGAGGATGACCAGCGAAACTGGGTAAGCGAGGGATTGGCGAAATTTGGAGATATCCTCCGCAGCTCCTTTGAAAATATGGAGGATTATGCCTACAATATAATCAGTTATCTGGTCAGATATCTTGACGCAAATCAGGGTGGTTTTTTCCTTGTGGAGCAGGAACCCGGCGGCGAAAGATTTTTCGAATTAAAAGCCAGTTATGCTTACGACAGGAGAAAATTTGCAGATAAAAAGATCGAATGGGGAGAAGGGATCATAGGCACCTGTGCACTCGAAAAACAAACCGTGTACATGACAGATCTCCCGGAAGGTTACCTCGAGATCACCTCAGGACTTGGCCAGTCCACTCCCGATCATTTGCTGATCGTACCCCTAATCGTGCAGGAGGAAGTCCTCGGTATAATTGAACTGGCTTCTTTTCAGACGATACTTGATTTTGAGATCGATTTTGTTGAGAGCATAGCAGAAAGCACCGCCAATACATTATCGAGTCTGAGGAGTAATATACGTACCTCCGCGTTGCTCAGGGAGTCGCAGAACCAGGCTGAAACCCTGGCCGTTCAGGAGGATAAGATGCGTCATAGCATGGAGCAGTTAAAAAATACACAGGAACAAGCAGCACGGCAGGCTGAAAAGTTCATTAGTTTCACAAATTCTGTGAATCATACCCTGATACGTGCTGAATATGATACAGAAGGAACCCTGATTTATGCGAATACAAAGTTTCTTCATATGCTCGGGTATTTCAGCAATGCTGAGGTGGAAGGACAACCGATATCGATTTTTCTGGACGAGAAAGACCGTGAATGGTTTGATCCGATCTGGAAAAGGATTTCAGAGGGAGGGCAGCATTATGAGGGGTATATGAAGCATATCACCAAGACTGGACAGGATTTATGGACCATGGCAACATATACCTGTGTCAGGAAAGATGACGGTACAGTTGACAAGATACTCTTCCTTGCAATTGACACCACCGAACAGAGGAAACAGAGTCTGGATTATGAGGGACAGATCGACTCCATCAACCGGTTAAATATCAAAATTGAATTTGCCCCAGATGGCAAATACATCAATTGCAACGAACTATTTCTTGATACAATGAAATTTTCCAGAAATGAACTGGAGAAAATGTCTGTATTTGACCTTATTGAAAAAGCTGAGCTTGAAAGTTTTAATGAAACCTGGGAAGGAGTGACACGAGGGGTTCCCCATCAGGGTCAGTATAAAAGCCTTACCAAATATGATGACGAGAAATGGTTCAGGGTCACCTTCACTTCTGTAAATGATATGTATGGAGAGGTTGCTAAAGTAATCTGCCTGGCAACCGATATCACAAACGAGAAGGTGATGGAACTGGAGAGCAGAAAAAACACTGAACAGCTGAAAGTACAGGAGGATAAGCTCAAACTTGCAGGTGTTGAACTAAAGAAAAAACTGGAGCAAAGCAAAGAGAGTCTGGAACAACAATATCAGATGATTACCAGGGAGCGTGATCGTATGCAGCAAGCTTTACTTAATGACCCGAATATAATCCTCACGATTGACCAGTCATCGAGAATATTGTTTATAAACCTTAGAGCTGAAAGTTTTTTCGGTGTTAAACTGACAAACACAGCAGGTAAAAATATTAAGTCCCTTTTCCCTGGTGACGTCGCCGAGATGGATTCATTTATTTTAAGCCTTTTCGACCCGAGAACCAGAAAAATAACAGGTGAAAAGAAACGAGTAAAGATCCTGGATAAAAGTGGTAAGGTGCATACAGCAGAGATATATCTGACACTTTCTGAACAAAAAAATGAGGTTAGCTATACTGCCTTTATTTCCCTCTCCTGATCCTCTGATAATATGGATTATTATAACATCCGGAAAATCTGGAATCCCGACTGGTTCCAGGGTAACCGCAGGCATAAAGTGTATTTTGAAGGCTGGTATTTTAAACTGGTAAATGCGGACAAAACGGTTGTATATGCTGTAATACCGGGGATTTCTATCGGTGAGAAACCAGAGCTGGCGTATTCATTTATCCAGGTTATTAATGGGATCTCCGGAGAAACACGGTTTCTTAAATACGAGTTCGACGATTTCAGCTTCTCCCGCAATAGCTTCGAAATTTCCATATCCAATAACATATTTTCAAATTCAGGACTGAAACTAAACCTTACCGAATCCGGATTTGGCATCAATGGTGAAATTTCATTCCGGGAAAATGTCCCCTACCCGGTAAGACTATTGTCCCCAGGTGTTATGGGATGGTACAGGTTTGTTCCTACAATGGAATGCTATCATGGAATTGTAAGCATGCTTCATGACCTGCAGGGAGAGCTTATCATTGCAGATAAGAAGGTAGACTTCTCAGGGGGAAAAGGATATATTGAAAAAGACTGGGGCAAATCCATGCCCCTGGCCTGGATATGGATGCAATCCAACCATTTCATCAGGAAGAACCTCTCCTTCAGTTTTTCCGTTGCCAACATACCCTGGAAAAAGAGTGCCTTTACCGGATTCCTGATCATTTTGAGTGAGGGGGAAAGATTTTATCGGTTTACTACCTATACAGGATCCAGAATCACGAGACTTTCGCATGAAGGGGAGCAGATTGAGATAGAGATTCAAAACCGGCACTACCATCTTTTCGTATGTGCCTCCGGTGCAACAACGGGAAATCTTAAAGCACCTATACATGGTGAAATGTCAAGGACCATTAAGGAAAGCATTGGCGCGGTTATCAAACTCAGGCTGGAGGACAGAAAAGGTAATGTGATTCTGGAAGATTCGGGAGATCCTGCGGGACTCGAGATCGCCGGTGATATTGGCATACTTCAGAGTGATCTCATAAAAAATAAATCCTTGCGAGAAGCTGGTTCCTGACTACCTGGTTAGTACTGATCTTTATAGGATAACCGTTAATCGGATGAAGCTTCAATCCACGAAATAATCTCCGGATCAAAGGGTTTGGTCTTTGATGAAACATAACCTACCAACTGACCATTTTCATTAACCATGTACTTCTGGAAATTCCACTTAACCGAGGAATCCAATATTCCATTCTCTTCTTTGCTTGTAAGCCAATGGTATACAGGATGAATGTCTTTGCCCTTAACGGATATTTTTGACATCATGGGAAAACTCACCTGATAATTCGCTGTGCAAAACTCTCGAATATCCTCATCTGTTCCAGGCTCCTGCCTCAGAAAATTGTTAGCAGGAAAACCGACGATGGTGAAATCCTCTCCCCCATATTTTTCATACAGAGCCTGAAGATCTTCATATTGGGGCGTAAATCCACATTTTGAAGCTGTATTTACAACAAGAACTTTCTTCCCCCTGAGTGAAGCCAGATCAAATTCTTCCCCTTCCAGTGTCTTAACCCTGAAATCATGAAATGTTACGGTTGCCTCTGTAATTGTAGTCATTGAAAAAAGTATAAAAGCGAATCCGGCAATTAATATTTTTATCATCTTCGAGAATATCAGTAAAATGAACAAAAATCGCTAATCAATTGTTCAATACTGTCATGACTTGCAGCTTTAACAGATGTTTAACCTCTATCATCCAAAATTCAGTGGAGTACCCTGAAATCTCCGAATCCCTGGATATTTGATTCTGTCTGCTGAACATTGTCCACCCTAGAATGACCGGGGCTTCTGCGGCACCAGTCCAGAAACAAATCTAGTTTTATCTGTTCCGCTTCTGCTTCAATATATACGGATCCATCCGCCTCGTTCCTTACGAATCCACAGATTCCGTACGAACGGGCAGCATGCAGTGCTGAGTACCGGAAACCAACTCCCTGAACCCTTCCCTTTACCTTGATATTTAGGTGTTTTACTATGATCCTGGCTGATTTAATTATAACTTGACATTCCGTATCGAATTTAGTAAAATTAGTCATGCGATTCCTTGATTTATTTTTCACAGTCTTCCATACTTTGGTTATCCTCTTTAACCTATTCGGATGGATATGGAAAAGGACAAGAAAGGCCAACCTGATTTGTATACTGCTGACTGCAGGATCATGGTTGGTCCTTGGGATATTCTACGGAATTGGTTATTGTCCCTTTACAGACTGGCACTTCACTGTTTTGGAGAGGCTTGGATATAACGAGCTTCCCTCCTCCTACATCAGCTTTCTTGTTGAACGTCTCGTGGGACTCCAACCTGAGCAGGGTCTTGTAGATGCTCTGACTGCCTGGGGACTGGCAGCTGCATTTGCAGCATCTCTCTTTATGAATTACAGATACAGGGTAGCCTCCTGGTTTTCGAAGGTTTAAGATACACTGGTCTTTCGTTGCCTGCGCAGTGCACCGATGCCTCCTATTAGTAACCAGGTAGTCAGAACAAGTATGATAAATGACATAAGCACGAGGATCATGTCTTGCTTTCCCATATAATAAATCAGGTTCTCAACCATGGCCCAGACAGTAACTACCAGGACAAGGATCATTGGGATCAGTGTAATAAGGATATTCTTCTTTTTCTGATACAGATACACAGTTACTAATCCCAGTGCAAGTGCCGCCAGCATCTGGTTAAGGGATCCAAACAGTGGCCAGAGTATAAGGGCACCAGTGGCACCGGGCTTGATAAAGGTCATCAACATGGCAGCTGCGACCACAAAAGCAGTTGCTGCATACCTGTTATTAAATGGTTTACGTACAGTACCTTTTTTATCCCTGAATATCTCCTGTAGAGATAGCCGTTGTATCCTGGCTGCAGAATCAAGTGTGGTATTAGCAAAACTGACTATAAAAACAACTATCATACTTTTCCCTACAACTGCAGGAATACCAAAACTGCTGTATAGGTTTGAAGCCCCGATCACAAAAGCCTCAAGTTTCGCATCGATTCCGCTAAATGCTGCCCATGATGAATATTGTTGTCTGAAGGCTTCAGCGCCAGTGTATACTATACCATCCTTTTCCAATCCCAATCCCAATCCCCCTGCCACGGACATGATTACAAGCACTGCCAGGAAACTCTCCCACAACATGCCTCCGTATCCTATGAAAAGAGTGTCCTTCTCCCTGTCTACCTGTTTTACCGTGGTACCTGAGCTGGCCAGGGAGTGAAAGCCGGATATCGCTCCGCAGGCTATTGTTATAAAAAGTACTGGCATCATTCCGGGCACATCGGATCCTTCCGCAAAGGCAGCCTGGTTGATTGCCGGTGCGGTGATCTGAGGATGTGCAACAACAAGACCCGTAATCAGCAATATTATGGCTACCAATAACTGGTGGGAGTTGATATAATCCCTTGGCTGAAGGAGTTTCTGAACCGGGACGGTAGAGGCAAAAAATACATAAATAAACAGCAACAGGCACCATGTTACCACAGATGACCCGGCAATGGGTGGCACCCGGATGGGAAGATATACACCTATGACCACGGTGATATACATGAGTACGACAGCTATTATGGAAAACAGAAGATCGTTCCTCCCTTTTCGGATCATCCATCCCAACCATACAGCAATAGGGATTTGCATCCAGACGGGAAAGACCGCTTCCGGATAGAGTTCAAACAAAACACCCACTATCATGGCGAAAACGGAAAGCACGATAATCAGCAGGAACTGCATAAGGAACTGGAAAGCATAACGTGTATCCGGTCCTACCAGATCACCGGTCAGATCGCCAATAGTTTTCCCCTTGTTCCGGGCTGAGATAACCAGGGTAGAAAAATCATGAACGGCACCCATGAAAATGGATCCCAGAAAAACCCAGATAAAAGCAGGCAACCACCCCCAGATGATCCCGATTGCCGGACCAACGATGGGTCCGAGTCCCGCAATAGTCGTAAAATGATGACCGAAAATAATATGCGCCTTGGTCGGAACAAAATCCACCCCATCCCTGAATTCATGTGAAGGCATCGTGGCTTCATCTGAGAGCCGGAAGATTTTCCGGGCCAGAAAGCGTCCATAAAATCTGTAGGCCAGAAGATAACCTGCAAAAGCGAGAATTGTAAGTGTCAATGAATTCATCGGCTTGGTAATTGGTGCCTTATCCAAATACAAGTATAACAATAAAATGTGCTTTTCAGGGGTATATCGGCAGTGTAATTCAGACTGAATATAAATCCGGCATTTAGTATTTGTGTGTATCTTGTTAGGTATAAAATCTACTAAGATGAAAACATCAAGAAGAAAATTTCTTACTTCCGTTAGTATGCTGGCTGCAGGATCGGTCATGCCCATCAGCGCTTTTAATTTTGGAGCCCGGAATAAACTAAAAATTGTCCTTATCGGGACCGGTGTCAGAGGCACCTCCTTCTGGGGCAAAAGGCTTGTGGATCAATATTCGGATTTACTTGAATTTGTCGGACTCTGTGATATCAATCCGGGAAGGCTTGAGTACGGTCGCAAATACATTGGTGTCAGCTGTCCCACTTTCACAGATTTTGAGAAGATGATCCGGGAAACTCGTCCCGACCTGGTTATCGTAACTACAAAAGATTCAACCCATCATGAGTTCATAATCAAAGGTCTGGATATGGGTTGTGATGTACTCACTGAAAAACCACTTACCACAGATGAAAATAAATGCCAGGACATAATTGATGCAGAAAGAAGGTCCGGAAATAACCTGATCGTCGGCTTCAACTACCGCTGGAGCCCTTACGCTACAAAGGTCAAAGAACTTGTTGCTGAAAACTCCATTGGAAAACTGACCTCGGTCGATTTTCACTGGTACCTGAATACCTATCATGGTGCATCCTATTTCAGGAGGTGGCACGGATTACGGCAGTCGGGTGGCACATTATGGGTTCATAAGGCAACCCATCATTTTGACCTTCTTAACTGGTGGATAGACTCAGACCCGGTAGAAGTTTTTGCCTATGGTGCTCTGGAACATTACGGAAGCAACGGACCTTTCAGGGGCGACAATTGCCGTACCTGTCCCCATAAAACCGAATGTAAATATCACTGGGATATTACAAGAAGTAAACACAATATGGCACTATATGTCGACAACGAAAAATACGACGGGTATATTCGCGATAATTGTCTTTTCAGGGAAGAGATCAATATCTACGATAAAATGTCGGCCCAGGTGAAATACGCGAACAACGTAGTCCTGAACTATTCACTGACCACATACTCACCATATGAGGGATGGAAAGTAGCTTTAAACGGTATGGATGGAAGGATTGAAGCCTGGCAGGATTTGCTTTATTTTAAAAACGTTTCAGTGAATCAGGCAGAAATGCATGCGGCTGAAATGGATCAGTCCGGCGAGGAAGCAGAAAATTCGGACCCTATTATCGTACATAATCTCTGGAAGGACTTTGAAACAGTTAACGTACCTATGTCTCGCGGCGGACACGGTGGTGGAGACAGGCGTCTTCATGACAAAATCTTCAAAAACCCGGACATGCCCGATCCTTACAGAAGAGCTGCCGGGATAAGAGATGGAGCAATGTCCGTATTGATAGGCATCGCCGCCCGTAAAAGCATCGAAACAGGAGCACCTGTAAGTATTGCCAGCCTTACGGATCTGGAGCCAAGGGTCAAGAGGCTTTAAAACTGCACGGAATTATCAAGAATCATTCAGCGATTTGGTTCCGGTAATGAAGTACCGGCACTAAACATGGCCTAACTGTCAGATTGATCAGGGAGGGAAAATTATGTAAACCTATATTGCACTTTTACGGGGGGGATTCGGCAAATCAAAAATTAATATCAATTACTTTGAAAAGAAGTTGGGCGTGCGAGCAACTACAAGAAACTGGAAGACCGTCAATGCCCTTCATGAATTGGCCAACTCAATATGAAAAATAGCAGGAAAAAATACGATGTTGTAATACTTACCGATGCGCGATATGTAAACCCTGATCAAAACTGCTGGTTTAAGGAAAACATAGTGAAGGAGGATGGGATGCTAATGAAGGCTCTTGAGGACAAGGGACTCAAAACGGGACGTTTGTCATGGGACGATCCTCATTTTAAATGGTCTGATACCCGTTACATAATATTCCGGTCAACATGGGATTATTTTGAGCGCTATGATGAATTTTCAGAATGGCTGGAGCGGACAAGCAAGCTGGTTTCAATGATAAATCCATATGAGACTATTCGATGGAATATTGATAAGCATTACCTGCATGATCTTAGCAATAATGGTATCCCTGTAATACCAACGGTATTTATTGAACCGGGGGAGCAACGTGCCTTACAGGAGCTTGTCAGAGATAGCGATTGGACAGATCTAATACTTAAACCTGCAGTATCAGGAGGGGCACGGCATACCTACAGGTTAAATCCAGGTAACATTGAGGAACATGAAATTGTGTTCAGAGAATTGATAAAAACTGAATCCATGCTTCTGCAGGAATTTCAGAATTCGGTTATAAGTGAAGGTGAAATCGCCCTGATATTATTTGGTGGGAAGTACAGCCATTCAATCCTGAAAAGGGCCAAAGAAGGTGATTTCAGGGTCCAGGATGAGTTCGGAGGATCGGTTCATAATTATGAAGCATCCCCTGAGGAAATTGACTTTGCAGAAAATGTTATATCTGTTTGTGATCCTATCCCGGTATATGCGCGCGTTGATGTAATAAAGGATAATAACAATGAGCTTAGTGTTACTGAACTTGAATTAATTGAACCTGAACTTTGGTTCAGGAAGTATCCCAGGGCTGCTGAATTATTCGTTGAAGCCTTTGTGGAATTTATTGGTCCTTAATAACCTGCTCATCGAAACCGGGAAATTCGGGGATTGATATGTTCGGGGTCATTGCGGCCTGCTCCGAAGGTGCATATAGACGAATCAGGTCGGATTCTTTCAGCCATCCGCGATTACCGTCACTAAGGACCACTTCCCTCCAGTCCCCCAACTCATCAGCAACCGTCACTTTTGTCCCTTCATGCAGAAGAAATAGATCAGTACCACTCTTATTGTCCGGGGAACTTTTAATTGCGACAGATGGTGTCATTACGATTGCCTGGTTATGTCTTGTAATAAACCTGTTTTGCTGGGAGGCAAAAACAAGGGCAGACAGGGAAAGAAACATAAAAAGGAAGGCTGTCCAGAACGTGGCCCTGCGCAATTTCATTCTTTTAGAAAAGAAATAGGTAAGGAACAGTACGAGAGAAAGGAAAAAGGCAAGCAGGCTCATTACGGCCCATATATCCGCATCAAAGGTTTTTACAAATCCCACCCAGGCCCTTTTGAGAAAAAACTCAGGCAGGATATCTATCCTGTCGACTACGAATTCCCTTGCAACCTCAAGATTGTGGAGTATATCCTTGTCTTTTGGCTTCAGAATATGAGCCCTTTCATAATTCACCAGAGCCATGGTGATGTCGTGGGATTTGTAATAAGCATTTCCCAGGTTATAAAACAGTTCACCGGAGGCATAACCTGAATCCACGATGGATGTATATGTCTCTACAGCCAGTTCGTACTGCCCATCCAGGTATTGCTGGTTTGCCTTATTCAACAAATCGTTGAAATCCTTTCCTTCCATTCCCATGGGAATAAAAAACACCAGCAATATGATCCAGGTTAATCGATGCATTATCTCAGATTTTGTTCAATGTTACCGATGACCTTTATGCTTCTGGAATAAACATCTTCTACCTGCCCTTCCACGGAAGTTGGAGCATACCTTGCCATTTCACAAATATCGGCAAGATCAATGTATTCAGCTATAAGGATCTCTTCTATGTTATATTTATGCAGATCTTCCCTGGCCTTTTCCTTTGACATCTCAGAAACAGGTATATTAAGTTTATCAACCAGATAACCAACAAGGGCCTTCAGAATAGCCTCATAAAAAGCCTCGGTTTCATTCTTTTTCATGTATAAAGAGGCTTCTTTCAGGCGTTTCCTTGCTTCTTTGCTTGCCCGCTGGTTTCTGACAAGTTCAATGTTCTGCATCCTTCTGATTCGCTTACGGCGAAGTATTAGTATAATCACAAATAATCCCAGGCTTACGATGTAACTAAGAATGAATTCCGTCGACCCATAAAAGGACTTACCGATCCTGTGAATGCGAAAATCCTCATCCTTGATAAAAAGTATATCCTGTCCTATTATCCTGAGATCCTCTTTGGTACGACCGGCAATAACCCCTACAGTTTCCTCTTCATCGCTTTTACCGATGGTAAGATGAAACTCCTTTGTAGTAAGAGTCCTGTATTGCCTTGTCTGAGGATCAAAATAACTTATACTGACAGGAGCTATCCGGAAATTACCGGCATGCCGGGGGATCAACAGGTACTCAAAGGTTTTCCTTCCGTTTTGTCCCCCTTCGGTATTCTTCACATCCGTCTGTACCTTCGGGTCATAGGATTCGAAATCGGGAGGGAAATTGATTTTTGGTGCCTCTACAAGCTGGAGATTCCCGGTACCACTGATACTGACCTTATACGTAATAGCATCATTGGTAAGTGCTTCAGTATTGTCAATCTCTGCCTGGAGTGCCAGTTTTCCAACAGCGCCGGTAAATCCTGCCGGAGCTCCATCGGGCAAATCCTTTACCGTTATCTTTACCGCAGGAGATTCCAATGGTTTAAGGACATTTGAATACGAGGATCCAAAAAAATCATCAAAGGGACTCCTTGGACGCTGGACCTGTTGGCGGACGTAGGCTTCCAGCTTGAAGGGTGATATTGTTACCTCACCTGATTTTTGTGGGAAGAGAATTACCTTACGGATCATCCCTGTATTGTATATTTTGCCTCCGACATTTTCCCTGACAAGATTCAGTTGAGTCGGAGCTTCAATTTCCTGGGTCCAGAAACCTGCAAAATCAGGCATCACACTTTCCCCGAAACCTGAGATCTGAACCCTTGTATAAATCTTTATGGTGGCTATCAGGGGTTCTCCCCTGTAGATGGATTTTTTGTCTGTTAATATTCTGACAAAAAGCTCATCGGATAAATCAACATCCTCAGGCTTCAGAGAGTTTGAACTGCCTCCGGGTTGAGCCGAAGGCTGTTCAGAGCCTTCTGATGCAACAACTTCTATTTCCAGCGACCTTGAAGAATATTCTTTACTCTCTACAGTTACTTTTGCGGGGGGTATTGTGAATCTCCCTGCCCCGGTGGCCTGGATATAATAGGTATATGTAATGTTGTAGCTTGAAGTGCGCCTGCCGTTAACAATCTGGATGCTTGTGCTGGTACTCTGGTTTGGTCCGCTGAGCACATAGAAATCAGAGATCTCAGGTGGTGAAAATGATGAAGGTCTTGCATTCACAATATAACTAAGGCGGAATTGTTCTCCTACCCTAACTGCCCCCGGAGCCTCAGCTGTTAGTATGGTTTCCTGAGCCCCGGCTGAAAGTCCCCCGAATAACAATACCAATATGGAAATCAGTCTGATCATTCTTATACTACCAGTCTTTAAGGACACTTACTCTTGCTGCCCTGGCTTTTTCCTTTTGAAGTTTCTCCTGTAATTTCTGTTCATCCTGTTGCAATGCCTGCAGCATTCGCTCAGCGTCTTCCCTTGAAATTTGCTGTTGCTGCTGATCTTGCTGATCCTGCTGGTCCTGATCCTGATCCTGATCCTGATCCTGATTCTGATTCTGGTCCTGATCCTGGTCCTGATCCTGGTCCTGATCCTGGTCCTGGTCCTCTTGCTCTTGCTCTTGTTCTTGTTCTTGCTGAAGCATATTCTGTGCAAAGGCAAGATTATGCCTTGTCTCATCGTCCATTGGATTTTGGCGGAGAGCATTTTTATAGGCCTCGATGGATTCTTCCAGTTTCTGGGACTGAAGCAAGGAATTTCCAAGATTATGGTAGAGATGACTGAGTTTTACCGGATCTTCCTCATTTTCAGCAAGTTTCTTGAAGTTACTGGCTGCATCTTCATACTTTTCCTGCTTGTACAGGGCATCCCCAAGGTTAAATTCACCAGTAAAGGACTCATTGTCTTTTTCAAGGGCCCGTCTGTAAAGGATCTCTGATTCATCAAACTTCTCACCCTTGTACTCCTTGTTTCCCTGCCTGATATATTTCCTCTCAGCCTGTCCAAATACCATAACTGACGAACAGAGGATAATTACCACCAACAATGTATTCTTACGTATCATTCCTGTTCAAAGAGTTTTATTTTACTTAACCATTTGTTTTTCCGCTCAAGTACGGTTAGTTCCAGAAGGAGGAATAATAATCCTATTCCAAAAACATATTGAAATCTTTCATCATAATCGGAATAGATTTTGGATTCCATCTCCTGCTTTCCCATCTTATTAATTTCATCAAAGAGCTTATCGAGTCCGACACGTGTACCGGTAGAGCGAATATACACACCTTCTCCCGCAGCTGCAATTCTCCTCAACATAGCCTCATCAAGTTTGGATATAACTGTTTGTCCCTCGCTATCCTCCTTATAGGTTTTTTGTCCCCCGCTATATACAGGGATGGGTGCACCCTTGGGAAGTCCTATGCCGATTGTATGTACTGTAATGCCCTTTTCAACGGCGAGTTTTGCTGCTTCAATCGCATCATCCTCATGATTCTCACCATCAGTTATAATTATCAGTGCCTTGCTGGTTTCTTCCTGTTGTGTGAAGGATTTCATCCCCAGGCTGATGGCGCTACCAATCGCAGTTCCCTGTTTGGGTACAATTTCTGTGCTGATTGTATTAAGAAATAGTTTTGCAGAAACATAATCTGTTGTAATTGGGATTTGGATATAGGCATCCCCGGCAAATACAATCAGTCCGATTTTATCATTTACAAGCCTGTCGACCATCCTGGCAATTGCCTGCTTGGCTCTTTCCAGGCGATTTGGCTTTATGTCTTCTGCCATCATGCTGTTCGAGACATCAAGTGCAATAATGATCTCAACCCCTTCCCGCTTGATCTCCCTGAGTTTTGAACCGAATTGGGGTCTTGCAATGCCGAAAACCATGGTGGTAAGGGCCAGGAGAATAAGGACTGATTTTAATACAGGGCGGGAGAAGGACAAACCCGGCATCAGGGTACTCAATACATCCATATTCCCGAATTTTTTCAGAGCTTTTTTTCTCTGGCTGATCACCACAATAAATATAAGTGCCAGAGCCGGGATCAGGATTAATAAATAAAGGTATTCTATGTGTGCAAACCTGAACATGTTTCTTATGGTATATTCCTGAAAATCAAATATCTGACAAGGATCTCAAACAGAAAAAGAATAGTGGCCAGGAGACCGAACCGCATATACTCCTCTTCTTTCTTACTGTACTCCTTAACATCTATTTTCGTTTTTTCCAGCTTATCGATTTCGATATAGATCTCTCTTAGTTTTTCGTTATTGGTGGCCCTGAAATAACTTCCGTCAGTGGCATCGGCAATTTGCTTTAATGTCTCCTCATCGATCTCGACCTTGGCATTCTGGTAGCGGGTACCATATGGCGTCTGAACCGGAACCGGTGCCATTCCCTCTGTACCTACCCCGATTGTGTAAACCCGGATACCAAAAGATTTTGCTATCTCTGCTGCTGTCAGTGGTGCTATGGCCCCACGGTTATTGACACCATCCGTAAGCAGAATGATCACCTTACTCTGAGCCTTGCTGTCCTTCAACCGGTTCACGGCATTGGCCAGTCCCATGCCAATTGCAGTTCCATCCTCAATCATCCCGCTCTCAATGTCATTGAACAAATTGATCAGCACGGCATGATCCGTTGTGAGAGGGCATTGGGTAAAACTTTCACCGCTGTAAACCACCAGTCCCATTCTGTCTGTCTCCCTTCCGGAAATAAATTCAATTGCCACATTCTTGGAAGCCTCAAGGCGGTTTGGTTTGAAATCCTGTGCGAGCATGCTCCCCGAGATATCAAGTGCTATCATAATATCTATGCCTTCGGTGGTGACGTTTTGCCAGCGGTTGGTTGACTGTGGACGGGCAAGTACGACAATTACAAGGGCGATAACCATAATCCTCAAAGCAAAGATCAGATGCCTAAGGAGATGACGGTAGGTAATCCTCTGTCCCTCAAAGGGTTTCAGGCTTGAGAACCTGATATTGGCAAATGCATCCCTTTCCTTCCATACATACCATGCCAGCATGGGTGCAATCAGAATCAGCAGGTACAGGAGACCGGGATTTGCAAATGTAATTTCACTCATCATTCTTCTTCGGTTTCAGGTGCTTCCCATTTTGTCTTTTCAACAAAATCATATGCTATATCCATATTTTCCTCATTTTCCGTTGCGACCGGTTTCTGCTTGGCGAATTTCACCAGGTCGGCCAGGTTAAGCAATTGATGAAGTTTTTCTGAAAGGTCCTCTTTATCTTCGCCGGATAATTTCCATTCATTCATTATCTCATAGCTGGTTAATTCCATAGCCCGTATTCCGTAACGCCGTTCCAAATATCGGCGGATGATCTCAGTTAACCGTGTATAATATTTCTTGAACTCGTTATTCTGCCAGAGTTTTTCATCACCAAGCTCTCTCAACTCCCTGAAAGCAATTATATGCGCAGGATCTTCGGGTTTCCGGGGACCGAATAAGGGTTTATTCTTTTTTCGTCTCCTCAAATACCACCACAATAATCCCAGGGCCCCAATGACAATGATCCCACCGATTATAAATGGCAATAATTCCAGAAATCCGACAGGCATATGCAATGGGTATTTAACATCGTAGATTGTACTGTCAATCTGAACTGTGTGCACGAACAGGTAAATGGGATTAGATTCAAGGCTGTCGTTCCACAGATCCGAGCTAAAATGGAATTTTAAGGGAGGCACGATATACAATCCCGAATCGAAGGAGGTCAATCTGTACCTCTTCAGTATTTCCAGGTCCCCGTTCACAACTGTAGTATCAGCAGGCCAGGTGTTGATGACCTCCAGGTTTTCGACCAGGGTGTCTTTGATTAGGGGAAAGTCTACCTGAATATCCTCCGGCTGGTGCACATGAATATCAAAATGAATGGATTCGCCTATGCGTATCTGGTTGGTATCCAACTCAGTCTTAACCTCAATATACTGGGCTTCCAGTCCCTTTACAAGGAAGAAAACTATGCTGAATCCCAGGATATATATCTTTCCATTTCCTTTCATTGCTACTATCTTCTCTTGAAAAGGTTCATCAGCGGTTTGACATAGTCTTCATCCGTTCGAAAACTCACCGAATCAATACCTGCACGTAGCATCATGTCCCTGAATTTTTCATGCTCCCTCTTCCAGTAATCTTTATAGCTTTCTCTTATCCTGCGGCTGTCAGTATCAATCCAGGCTAATTTCCCGGTCTCTGCATCCTCCAGCCTGATCATACCGGCTTTTGGCAGCTCAGTTTCCCTGAGATCATATATATTCATGGTGATCAGGTCATGCCTTTTATTGGCTATTCTAAGGGCCTCCTCATATTCCTCATCCATGAAATCCGAAATCAGGAAGGCTGTGCATCTTTTCTTAATAGCGTTGCTGAAATACCTGAGTCCCTCAGAAATACTGGTACCCTGACTCTGAGGCTGAAATTCGATGAGTTCCCTGATGATTCTCAGTATGTGCTGCCGTCCTTTTTTTGGTGGGATAAATTTCTCAACACTGTCACTGAAAAGTATCACTCCGATCTTATCGTTATTCTGTATTGCTGAGAAAGAAAGAACTGCTGCAATTTCGGTAATCATGTTCTTCTTCAACTGCGTCTGGGAACCAAAATTCCTTGAACCACTAACATCAATCAGAAGAATCACGGTCAGCTCCCTCTCCTCTTCAAATATTTTTATAAACGGATTATTAAACCTGGCTGTGACATTCCAGTCAATATTCCGGATATCATCACCATACTGATATTCACGGACCTCTGAGAAGGCCATTCCCCGGCCTTTAAAGGCAGAATGATACTCACCCGCAAAGATATTCTTTGACAGTCCACGGGTCTTGATCTCAATCTTCCTGACTCTCTTTAGCAGTTCTGTTGCTTCCACCTCTAATTTTGATCTTATTCCTTTTCCTTGGATTTTGTTGTAATTGTAAAAAACCAGTCTCCGGTTGTAAGTGTAACCCGGAATGCCTGGCCTTCACTGGTGTAGTGCCAGCTGTCATCGGCCGATTGTTGATAATTCTCATTCAGTTCGCTTACAACCTTGTTCAACATGGAATAATCACACATCCACTTTGAATATTGGCATGTATCCCCTTCTGAGAAGAAATAGATAAGAGTCTGACTTTGCAGGCGGTCAACATATTTAACCATGTTAAAAACCGGGTTCCTTGAGGAATCATCCTCGTACAGCTCTTTACTGTTTTCCTTCATCATCTTTCTTACCTCTGACTTATGCTTGCCTATATATTGCTGTCCCCAGGCCCGTCCGGGAAAGGAAAGGCAGAAGATAATCAGTATTGAGGTCAGCAATTTCATACTATAAATATATAGCTTCTACGGCACTTCAACAGTATTTAAAATCTCTGTTATGATATCCTCAGTCGTAATATTTTCCGCCTCTGCTTCATAGGTCAGCCCTATCCTGTGCCGCAGAACATCATGGCATATGGCACGTACATCTTCGGGTATTACATATCCTCTCCGCTTGATAAAGGCAAAGGACTTGGCACCCATTGCAAGATTTATACTTGCACGCGGGGATCCTCCATATTGTATCATATGTGTATACTTATCAAGTCTATACTGACCCGGGAAACGTGTTGCAAACACGATATCCAGGATGTACTTTTCGATCTTTTCATCCATATATACATCCTTTACCACTTTACGGGCCTTTAAGATATCTGCAGTTTTTACAACTTTTTCTGCCTTCGGGAAAACTTCGGCTATATTTTCCCTCACGATAAGTTGTTCTTCGTCCATTGTCGGATAGTCGATGATCACCTTAAGCATGAACCTGTCGACCTGTGCCTCTGGCAGAGGATAGGTTCCCTCCTGCTCAATTGGATTCTGGGTAGCCAGCACCATAAAAGGCATCTCGAGCTCATAGGTATTGGTTCCTATGGTTACCTGCTTCTCCTGCATGGCTTCCAGCAGGGCACTCTGCACTTTGGCAGGGGACCGGTTGATCTCATCAGCAAGAATGAAATTTGCAAATATAGGTCCCTTTTTAACCTGGAACTCCTCTTTCTTCTGACTGTAGATCATGGTTCCGATCAAGTCTGCAGGAAGAAGATCCGGTGTAAACTGTATGCGGCTGAATGCAGCATCGACGGTTTGTGCAAGAGTGTTCACGGCTAGTGTCTTCGCCAGTCCGGGCACTCCTTCCAGGAGAATATGTCCACCTGTTAACAGCCCTATAAGAAGACTGTCTATCAGGTGTCTCTGCCCGATTATCACTTTGTTGATCTCCAATGTGATTATATCAATAAAGGCACTTTCCTTCTGGATCTTTTCGTTCAGTTCCTTAATATTAACTGTATCTGTCATATGCATGAAATTTATTAAAGCACCCAAAATTAGTATTTGAGTTAGTTATTTCAAATACCAAACTACGTCTTTTAGTGTATATTTCTGATAAAACCCTCATCCTGTGTAGTATGCAGCTGAGGGTTAAAAAATGTTAAAGATTTTATTCTTTCACAAGTCTTTGAAAAGTGCTTATATACAGCACGAACCAGCTAATCATTGTACCGAGTGCTATAAAAGACCAGGCCTCCAACTTAAATGTTATGGTATCACCCCAAATCTCAATAATGTTAAAGGATGATATTAAGATCCCGAAAATAAAAAAGGACCGGTATATCCAATTGAGATTAACAAACCTGATAAGTAATACTGCATTTACCATTCCGCTGAACAAATACAGGTTTTTGTTGGTGTGTGCAAGCAAAGGAATCAGGCAGAGTACCAGCGCAAATTCAGAAGGAAAAAGATCTTCTCCTTTTTTATTATTGATCCTGAGCAAGATGAAAAGAATCGCGAACATCACCAGTACACCAAGCTGGAATACCAGAGTACGTAAAGCAGTCCATTCTATCCACCTAAGAGGAGTATACCTGGCAAGCACGGAGAAAACTGTATGGTTATAGTGCGCCAGCAGATTTTGCTTATTACTCATTTCAATTTGTATCTCCTGTATCCATAGCCTGCTTTGCTCGAAGAACATCTCGAACGAAGGGTAGAATACCAGGGGTAAAAAGAAAAGAACAATAATAAACAGAAGGAAATAAAGGGATTCCCTGAACTTCATCCGGTACAGGTACCAGGCAAGGAAGATAAGTCCAAAGGGCTTCAGGAAAACGCTTATGGAAAGCAGGAGTCCAGAAATCAAGGGCCTGTTATTCAGGGAGCAATATGCACTGGTAACCAGCAGTATTAAAATAAAAACATTAACCTGCCCTAGATGGATTTCCAGTTCGAGGAAGGCACCCAGGCAAATAAAGGTGATCAGATACATAAGGTTTTGCCTACGTGCTGAGATGATCGTCTTATTGGGATCGCCCATGCAGTAGAACAAAATAATTACATAACAGAAAGCCAGAGAAGAAGCCAGCCAGTAAATCACTTTTGCTACTACGGGTGGAAACAGAGACAATGGTATGAAGTAGACTGCGGAGACCGGTGAATATTTAAAGAAATTATGCCCGTCACTTGAAATCTGGTAAAGATTCTGACCGTCAAGGATTCTTCCAGCAGCCGTGTAGTAGACCTGAAAATCATAGAGGACAAATCTGCCATTGAATACATGGTTAATCATGTACAGGATCAGCATAGAGAAGATCAGGTAAACTGCCAGATATGGATTGGTTTTAAATGAAAAGAAAGATTTCATTTTTGAATGTTTAAAAGTAATTACCTCCGGGCAGGTTATTTGGTCCCACCGTTTACCTTCATTGCATCCAGGACCCATATCCCCCGGCCGTGTGTCGCTATTATGATCATATTATCCCTGGGATGGATTACCAGGTCATGCACATATGTGGAGGGAAGGTCTCCCAGCACACTGTATGTTTCACCACCGTCCCTGCTGACATACACGCCTATGTCAGTCCCGACATAAATAATATTTTCGTCAATTGGATCTTCGCGGACAACATTGACCGGACCGATAGGAATATTTCCAGAGATATCCTGCCATGTATTACCAAGATCATCTGATTTCCAGAGATATACCTGGAAGTCATCATCCCTTTTTCCATTCTGTGCCATGTAGACTGTGGACAGGTCAAACCTGGAAGCTTCTATCCTGGAAATCCATTTATTTGAAGGAACTCCTTTGAGTATCTCAATCCAACTCTTGCCACCATCTTTTGTACGGTGAATTCTTCCATCATCTGTTCCGGCATAGATGAGGCCGTATTTCATAGGAGATTCCGACAGGCTGCTGAGAGTCTGGTATGATATATCTCCCATTTTTTTTGGGTCATTATACGTCAGATCCGGACTAATATAATCCCAGGTACTACCCTTGTCAACCGACTTCATCACATATTGCATTCCATGGTATACAATATCAGGGTTATGAGGTGAAAGAATGAAGGGTGCAACCCATTGTCCTCTGAGCCTGGACTCCTCGGGAAATCTCCCTGGCAGGAGGGATTTGGAATTTTCCCACAAGTTTCCCTCTGCTCCCATATCAGTACGCATAATGGTTCCATAAAAACCGGCTGAGAATACTATATCCGTGTTCTCAGGTTGGATTGCATGACTGGATCCTTCACCACCCGGTGCTCTCTCAAACTCAACCTCAGGAACATTATCTCTACCCTTGCTCAGGTCCACCGTACCATAATAACTTCCATGGTCCTGCACCGAACCATACACCCTGAAGGGCTCTTTCATATCATAATTCACATTGAAAAACTGAGCGGCCGGAAGATTATCCAGCCAGCAATTCCAGTTCTCACCCCTGTCGTATGAGACACATACCCCTCCGTCATTTGCATTCAGTAGATAATTGGTATTGTCGGGGTCAATCCAGAGTCCATGATGGTCGCCGTGCATCCCGCGAAGGCGGCTGAAAGTCTTTCCTCCATCATTGGATACATTCAGTCCCAGTCCCATAGTATAGATCGTATTCTCATCCACAGGATCAACCCTGATCTGTGCGAATACCCACCCATAGGTGGCGGAATGTCTTTCCATATACTCCTTCATTTCTTCATTAAGACCACTGGTTAGTACCCAGTTCTCTCCACCGTCATCAGAACGGAAAATAGTTGCACCTTTAATTATACCGCTTGATGGCCTGCCATAAGAGTCGGTAAGTCCCGTTTGCTGTTCCTCGGCCAGCTCATAATTGTCAAGGAAAGCATACACAACATTGGGTTTGGCGGCACAAAGATCTATACCGATTCTACCCCTCATATTTGGCTGGGGTAGTCCATTATTGATTTTCTTCCAATTTGCTCCTCCGTCTGTTGTCTTCCAGATTCCGCTATGGGAGTATTTCTCTTCCGTGCGCGGATCATTCCATTTATTTCTGATGCGCTGCCAGGTTGCGGCATATACTGTATTAGGATCTGATGAGTCCATTACCAGGTCAATGGCCCCTGTCCTTTCATTGATGTAAAGAACCTTCTCCCATGTCTTTCCTCCATCTGTTGTTTTATAAACTCCCCTGTCCTTATTATCTGTCCATTCCGCTCCTGAGGCTGCCACATAGAGAACATCCGAATTTGTGGGATCAACCAGAATTCTCGCGATTGTATATGTGTTTTCAAGTCCCATATGAGTCCAGCTATCACCCCCGTCATCACTTTTCCAAATACCACAGCCAGCCATAGAGCTCCGGAAAATATTTGCCTCTCCTGTACCTACCCATACCACATCCGGATTATTTGGATCAAGGGCAATATCTCCGATATCGGTGGTTACTGCATCCTCAAAAATCGGTTCCCATGTAAGTCCCTCGTTCACAGTCTTCCATACCCCTGAAGAAGCTGTGGCAGCATAAATAGTATAGCTTTTATCTCTTGGTTTAACAGCCTCAATGTCGGTACAGCGCCCGCTTATATTCGTGGGACCGATGAACTGCCAGTGCAGTTCTCCAAGGGAGGAAGTATCAAGGATTGCTTGGTGCTGCCCGTAAAGTTCAAGCCTTGTCTTTCCGTCGGTTACCGGTGATTTTACCTGAGCATTTAACGTAAACAATGAAACCAGAGTAATACCCAGAATAGCAATCAGATGTCTCATTATATAAAAGTAAGAAAAAAAGAAAGTCATACAAGTCCCATAACACTGCTGCATAACAATTTTGTACTACCTTTGCCAAGAGCAAATTTCAATAGTTATAAGCTTGACATACAGATACTTCATCAAACTATCCTATCATGGAGGCAATTACCATGGATGGCAGATTCAACCAAATGCTCCAACCATACAGGAAGTATTAAACCAGGATTTCAGCCTTTTGCTGGGTGAAGAAATTAAAGTTACCGGCTGTGGACGCACGGATACCGGAGTCCATGCAAAACTGTTTTACGCACATTTTGATTCTGAGAGTAAAAATCTGGAAAGGGACCCGGACTTTGTTTACAAGATAAATGGTAAACTTCCTGCCGACATCTCTATCCAGGAAGTTCTGAAAGTAAAGGCAGACGCACACTCGCGATTTGATGCAATCTCAAGGAGCTATGAATACCATATCCAGAGAACTAAAGAAGTCTTTCAGAGAGACCAGTCTCATATAATTTTCGGAGAGCTGGATACAAAAGCCATGCAGTCTGCTGCTGAAATACTTAAGGAGTTTTCTGACTTCACAAGTTTTAGCAAGGTTGATACAGATGTTAAAACCAATAACTGTAAAATATATGATGCTTCATGGGATTTCAGTTATAAGAAGATGGTCTTCAGCATAACTGCCGACAGGTTTCTTCGTAATATGGTCCGGGCCATTGTAGGAACACTGATTGAGGTGGGCTTCCGGAAAATAAACCTCGAAGAATTCAGACAAATCATTGAAAGCCGTAATCGTTCCAATGCAGGAACATCAGCCCCGGCAAAAGGACTCTTTCTAACGGATGTCAGGTATCCGCCGGAACTGTTTCTCAGCGATCAGGTCATCCAATAATCGAGTGGTCACTTATCCGCGATTTGTGTGCAATTAGGATTTCTTAGTTTCTAGTCGGATCCGACCAATTACCAGGGACATGGTAAACAAGCTGCTCATTAATTAGTAATGGGAAGTTAATAAGCAGTAAGATGTCCAAGGCCTATTTCATTTAGCCATTTGGGATTAAAGATTTTGCTCAGATATTTAAAACCGCTGTCAGGCAGAACAGTTACTATTTTAGCAGGAGCTTCCATTCTCTTTGCAATTTCTAAAGCAGTCCAAACATTACCTCCGCTTGAACCGCCGACCATCAGGCCCTCCTGGCGGGAAAGACGAAGTACCATACTTATAGCATTTTCATCATTAAATGAGACTGCTTCATCCAATATGTCAAAATTCATAGCTTCAACAAGTGCACCCTTACCGGCTCCCTCTACTTTAAATGACTTTTTGTATGACATGTAATCTTCTTTACCGTCAAAATAAGGTTTATAAATAGATCCTTCCGGATCTGCCAGGATAATTTTTATATTTGGGTCATTTTCTTTTAAACGTTTAGCAATACCTGATATTGTTCCACCTGTAGATGCTGTAGCGACAAATGCATCGATCTTCCCGTTCATGTCATCCCAGATCTCCTTACCTGTTGTCATATAATGGGCTTCAGGGTTTAACTGGCTGTTATATTGATCAATATGATAAAAGTCTGCATTTTCTCTTGCTCTTTTTGCAGCAGCATTTCCGTATTCTTCATCAGAAGTGACAGGAGCAGAAGCAGGCTTTACAATCACTTCTGCACCGTAAGATTTAATTATTGCGATCTTTTCATCACTGCATTTATCAGGAACAAAAAGAATTGATTTTAGTCCCATGCTGGAAGCAATCATGGAAACAGAGGCTCCTGTATTACCTGAACTTCCCTCGACAAGTGTTGTGTTATTATTGATTTTACCTGCATCAACACCTTTTTGAACCATATATGCAATAATTCGGTCTTTTATACTTCCTGTAGGATTCATAAACTCGAGTTTTGCGTGTATCTCCACACCCGGTTTGGGATCAAGTGTCTTTAAATGCAACATCGGCGTGTTTCCGATCAGATCCAATGCTCCTATTTTTGACATAGCAATTCTTTCCTTCCTTTAATTTTTCTATAATTTAATATTCCATAAAAATACAAAATACGTCACGATAAAATGCAACTTTTTTAACCAACAAAAAAAATTGCCCGGTTTTTACTTAGAAAAAATAAGATCATTCAACTTCCTTTTTTTGGTCCTGGAAGTTCCTATTAAAATAGTACTTTATATCAATGAATTTTTTTCTAAATCCTATGGAAGGAGATTTTTAGAAAGCTACAAATATTACAGCCATCACCTATGACGATCTTGAAAATAATATTGGCAATTCTTATTCTACTATTATTAATTTGACATCCTCCATTCCGTAAACGAAATGGATTCCAATAGCTTATACAAAGCCATAGGAAGTACTTCCTCACGGGTTCCTTCAGGTTCCTGCTGCCTACCGCTTATGCGGTTCGCGTTTACACAGGCCAACCCCGCCTGTCCGGCGGTTAGTATGTCTCATTGGTTTTGGAGACAATTCTTAGTACTTAGTGCTCTCCTATAAATAATATCCGGAAATTAATCATAATGGTATCACTTGATTAATTTTTTCATTAATTCTTATTAACCACAACCTGTTGCTATTCAGGATGTAATAAGTAACTACGCATTTGTTTTGATT
>DRHS01000016.1 GCA_011053095.1 Bacteroides sp. | reverse complement strand
TGTGGAACACGGGTGATACTACAACATCTATTGATAAACTTGCTTCTGGTATTTATGAGGTCACATTAACAGATGCAAACGGATGTACTAAAACTGCCTCAGTGCAAATTAATGATGCTGATGGACCTCAGTTATTAAACACCACAGATACAACACATGTTACCTGCCATGGCGAAAATGATGGCGCAATTGACCTGAGCATCAGCGGAGGAAAGACACCATATTTTTTCAAATGGTCCGACGGGTCAAGTACCGAGGATGTGTCTGGTCTTGTAGCAGGAACCTATGACGTGATAATCTCGGATGCCGATACCTGCAGCATTATCGCTACCTTCCCGATCAACCAGCCCGACGCTTTTAAGACCAGTATCTCAACTGAGGTTGCATCCTGCGGTCAGGCAGATGGTTCAGCATCCTTTTCCCTTACCGGGGGAAAAGAGCCATTTACATATTCATGGTCAGCCGGTGGATCAGGTAATTCTCATTTTGCTCTACCTGGGGGAATACACAAGGTCCGGTTTACAGATGCCAATAACTGCTCTGATTCAGTTACCATCACAATAAATGAGATCGGTGCTCCGAAGATTGCAATGAAAGAAATTATACCGGCAGGTTGCGGGTCCCCCAACGGAGGAATAAACATCAGTACAAGCAGTTCTACCGGTTCATTCGCCTATTTATGGTCAAATGGGGCAACTACCGAGGACCTTATAAATGCCACTCCGGGTGAATATTCTGTTACTGTAGCTTACTCTGACAGCAATTGCAATTCCATTGCCTCCTTCAGAGTACCCACTACTAATCCGGAAATCCGTCCGATCTGCCTGGTCAGCGTTGACAGCATCACTGAGCGAAACATGATCATCTGGGAAAAGCCGGTTTCCAGCGCAGCGATCAGGGGATTCAACATTTACCGGGAGAGTTCTATTGCAGATGACTACCAGCTGGCAGGATCAACTGACCTTACCCAGGAGAGCATATTCATTGATTTGATTGCTGATCCTGAATTAAAACCATGGCGGTACAGGATCAAGGTGGTCGACACCTGTGGCAATGAATCCGATTTAAGTGAGATTCATAAAACTTTGCACCTCACCATGAATGTAGGACTAGCAGGATCCGTTAACCTGATTTGGGGTAACTATCAGGGATTAAGTTACAGCACATATCGGATCTACAGGTATAATGACGCAGGGGAAATGACCAAAATTGCCGATGTGGCAGGATCATCTTCCATTTCATTTAATACGTATACGGATAAAAATCCACCCGAAGACACTTATTATTACGTGATAGAACTCGAAACTCCTGCATGTGTGTCAAGCAAAAAAGCCAGTACACATAATACGGTGCGGTCTAATAAATCAAAGAAGTTGAAGTTTGAACATCCTGATTTTGTCGGAGAAACCGGGCTTGCAGGAATGATAAATATCTTTCCGAATCCGAACAAAGGAGAATTTAAGGTTCGGATGGATCTTATGCAGAAGAAGGATATTACAATCCGAATCTTTAATACCGAGGGCAGGTTAATAAATTTAAGTAGGTATGACAGCAGACAAGGCCGGTTCGAAGAGAATATAGAGTTGCCAGGCATAAAACCCGGACTTTATCATATGCAGGTAATCATGGGTAATAGAATGATCAACAAACCTTTTGTTATCGAATAATTCATGCATATGATCTCTTATCGATCCTGTGTCAATTTCTCACTCCTGTTTATTATGATAATATGGCCAGTTCTAACTTATACACAACCGGTTACTGAAAAGGGATATTATCTTTCGATCAGTAACTTCACCCCCAAAGAATACAAGGCAAGACCGCAAAACTGGGCCATTGTTGAAGACCATCGGGGGGTTTTGTTTTTTGGGAATAATAGTGGAATTCTGGAGTATGATGGTATATTCTGGAAATCCATAGCGGTCGAGGATGTTGTCAGATCCCTTGCTGTTGACTCCAAAGGAACCATTTTTGTTGGGAGTCAATATGATTTTGGATACCTGGCACCAAATAATACAGGAGATCTGGAATATCACTCTCTGCAACCAAAGCTTGATCCTGAATATCATGAGTTTCAGGAAGTATGGAAAACTCATGCAACTCCTGAAGGCGTTTACTTTCAATCTGAACAATATATTTTCCGATGGAACGGGGATACCATAGAAACCTGGGCAGCTGCAGAAGCATTTGACAGATCATACTGGTTGCATGAAAAACTATATGTCAGAGAGGAAAGCCAGGGATTAATGGTCATTGAAAATGATTCCCTTCAAAAAGTTGCAGGAGGCGAAAAATTCATTGATAGACCAATCCGGGGTATGATCCCATTCGAGGAAAAGGACATCCTTATTTTCACAAAAACCCACGGACTCTACCATCTCGTATGCGGTGAGAACCAGAATATAACAAAGTTGGTCAGACATTTCAATGAGATTGACAATTTCCTTTACGAAAACTCAATCAGTTGCGCCATTAGAATATCCGGAAATCAATTCGCAATCGGTTCGGAAGGCAAAGGAGTCATAATATACAACCAGACAATGGATCAGTTCGATTTTATCAATTTTACTTCTGGACTGCAGGATGAGGTTGTATACAATTTACATCTTGATTCAAGGGGGAATCTATGGATGGCTCTTAGCAATGGAATTTCCATGTCTCCTGCCGGTTCATCGGTTACCAGTTTTGGGTATAATTCTGGAATTAAGGAATCTGTTGAAGGGATTATTCGGTACAACAGGAAGCTTTTTGTAGCAACTCTCCTGGGTATATTTTATCTGGATGTATACCAGACCAGCAGTGATATACCTGATATAATTTACAACCATCTCTATTCCCGCCCCGGATTCAGAAAATTAGATGAAATAGAAAATGAATGCTGGGGACTAACAAAGTTCAAGACTCAGGAAGAGGAACTTCTCCTTGTAGCGGAAAACAATGGTATATTCCAGGTTGACAGAACATTGAGAACCCAGTTTATTCACGAAAGCGGTCCGTGGACAATGATTCAGTCAAAAGTATTCCCCGAGCGTCTGATTATTGCAAACTATGACGGAGTAGAATCCATTCTCAGAAAGGATGGACAATGGATCGAGGAAACTGGCCTTGCTGAAATCGAGGCAAACTGTCGAATGGTCTACGAAGATGATAAGGGAATGGCATGGATTGGAACAATTGAAGAAGGAATTGCATACAAAGTAAAATTTCAGGACCCGGTTAGTGGACTTCAACCAGAAGTTGTACGTTATGATACATCCAATGGTCTTCCCATAGGGGATGTCATTATTGATAAATTTAATGGAGAACTTTTGTTCGGTACCGGTGAAGGGCTCTTCCGGTTTGACGAAAACACAGAGAGGTTTTACCGGGAAACAATGTTTGGAAATGATTTCTGCAGTCCGGCAAGAAGCATCCACCGGATTTCAATTGATCACAAAGGCAACCTCTGGCTTGTAACACACCTGAACGAATCCAGGGAATACGAGACAGGCTATTTCAAGCTTTCTTCTGATAGCAGCTATACCTGGATACGTGAACCATTTCTTGGTTTTTCTAAAGGAGTTATTCACAGCATTCAACATGATCCGGATGGGGTGTCCTGGTTGGGGGGACCTGATGGATTGTTCAGATATGACAGGAATATCTCACTCGATTATAAACTGGACTACAATGCACTTATCAGAAGGATAAGCATACTTGGGGATTCTGTAATTCACAATGGCACATTTACTGACGGGAAAGGAATTCCTGTTGTACATCAGGATCCTCAGAAAGTACCTATAATTGATTATCAATTTAATTCCATAACATTTGACTTTTCCGCTCCCAATAATGAAGACGGCACTCCAGTGTTATTCAGTCATTATCTCGAAGGATTCGATGAGGACTGGCATGAATGGTCCACTGAGAACCGCAAGGAGTATACTAACCTTCAGGAACATAACTATACATTCCATGTCAGGGCAAAGAATCTTTACGATCATGAGAGTGAGTGGACAAGCTACTCTTTTGTTATAAAACCTCCGTGGTACAGGACTTCGCCGGCAATTATATCCTTCATCCTGCTTGGCATTGGAACTTTCTGGCTAATCGTGGTACTATATACCAGAGGATTGCGAGCCATCATACGGGAACGGACAGCAGAGATCCGTGAACAGAAAGATGTCATTGAAGAAAAAAATACTGATATCATGGCCAGTATATCCTATGCCCAGAGGATACAGGAAGCCCTGCTTCCACCTGGTGATTATCTTGACGACCTTTTTCCTGAACGATTCATCCTTTACCTGCCCAGAGATATAGTGAGTGGGGATTTTTACTGGATGATCGGTAAGAATGGAAAGATCATATGTGTCACAGCAGATTGTACCGGCCATGGTGTGCCGGGGGCAATGATGAGCATGATGGGAATGTCATTTCTGAATGAGATCACCAGTAAGGACGAACATATTCATACTGACGAGATACTTAATCAGCTTCGCTCACAAATTGTTCATTCACTCAGACAAAAAGGTGTTCAGGGAGAAAGCCAGGACGGTATGGATATGGCCATTTATATCCTTGATAAAGAGAGCAGAAATCTTGAATTCTCAGGCGCAAACCTGCCTCTGTATTATTTCCGGGACAAGGAATTACAAATCATCAAACCTGATAATATGCCGATAGGAATCTCATCCAAACTTAAAAATCCTTTTACCCGGCATTCTATAATACTTGAACCAGGAGATATAATTTATACTTTTTCAGACGGATATCAGGATCAGTTCGGAGGACCGTCAGACAAGAAGTTCATGATCAAAAAACTCCGACAACTTCTTTGTGATATTCACCCTGAATCGCTTGAACAGCAAAAAATATTGCTCCAGAAAAACCTGAACGAATGGATGAGAGAATCAAATTGTGAACAGGTGGATGATATTACAATATTGGGAGTAAGAATCTAGGTCCTCTTACCTTCATGGGATTCTGTGTCTGAAACTACAGCCCGGAATATTTAGCTGCCTTTCCCTCTACCATTATTCCCCATCTGCAGGCTGTGGTAGATAAGGGATTCGAGTTCGTGGCCAATGCAGATGTTGACAATATGAATATGAGGAGGAACTTTTAGAACAGTTGGAGCAAAATTCATAATGCCTTTAATACCAGCCTCAATTAGCAAATCAGCGACATCCTGAGCCACCCTCTCCGGGACAGTCATAATAGCGGTATTAATTTTATGTTCTACAACAAATTTTGGGAGTTTATCGAGTGAATAAACCGGGACAGGGAGTTTTTTCTTCTTGTATTTGGTCGGATCTATATCAAAAGAGGCAACGATCTCTATCATATTCTTCTGAAAACCTTTGTATTGAAGTATGGCATTCCCAATATTTCCCACCCCGACCACGATCACTTTCTGCAATTCATCTTTGCGGAATATCTCTCTTATTGTGATTAAAAGTTCATTAATATTATATCCCCCCTTCTTGTTCCCCTTGATTCCAAACTGACTGAAATCCTTCCTGACCTGCTCGGGAGATACCCCAGTTTCGCGTCCCAGGTTATAGGAGTACACAGTTTCAAATCCTAGCTCCTGCATCTTACAGAGCGAGTTCCTGTAGCGTAACAGACGGCGTATGTTTCTGTTTGCAGAGATCATTTATTAAGATGTTGTAAAACACAAATATAATTATATTAATTCAATCTAATTCCATATAAAATATTGTGTCCTACAATACATAGATTTCATTTGCGATAAATATGAAATAATTTATCTTTATTGTGAAAAGTGTAACATTAATTTTCATATCGTTCTTTCTCATTTCACAACATCTTTCCAACTTCACAAAAACCTGTAACAACATGAGCAATGCAGTTAAAACGGGTGTCTACTTCTGTAAGAATTTGAATGGGCATCCCGATTCAATCCAACTGAATGAGCTGTATGCTTTTGCTGAAGGCATGGAGGAGGTAAGCCATATCTGGAAGGCAGGGGATCTCGATCTCCTCGACCACCAGAAAATGGCCGGAGTGATAAGCACCAGGGAGATCAATCGGATCGTCCTGGCCGGAAACAGTCCCGGTTTTATTCAACCAATGTTTGCAAAAGCACTTGCTGCTGCAGGACTGGATCCTTCTCAAGTCACAAATGTGAGTTTCACTGAGTACAATGCTACCCGGCAAAAGGATACACCTTTGGCAGAGGCCATACTGGCCTGCGCCGTTCTGGATGTTCCTTTCGAATTAGCGGCTATCCCCGATGAGGTGGATGTCAACCCTGACACCCTTGTTATCGGAGGTGGAATCGCCGGCATTCAGGCAGCCCTTGAGATTGCCAATGCTGGTAAAAAGGTCTATCTACTAGAACGAACCGGGACCATAGGGGGACATATGGCCATGTTCGACAAGACCTTTCCAACACTGGACTGTGCCGCCTGTATCCTAACCCCTAAAATGGTCGAAATTGGCCAGCACCCAAACATTGAACTGATGACCTATTGCGAGGTTGACGGAGTAAACGGAAGCCCCGGCAATTTCCAGGTAAAGGTTCTCAAAAAAGCCCGCCGGGTCAATCTTGCAACCTGTATTGGTTGCGGCATCTGCACTGAGAAATGCCCGGCCAAGGCTCCAAGTGAGTTTGACAATGGCACAACCCTGAGAAAATCAATCTACATCCCCTTCCCGCAGGCAGTCCCGAACAAGTACCTGATCGATGCCGACAGCTGTACGTATGTAAAAAATGGGAAATGCGGAGTATGTGTTAAATTCTGTCCTGTTGAAAACTGTATCAACCTGGATGAAAAGGATGAAACCGTAGACATCGACGTAGGAAATATTATCGTTGCCACCGGATTCCAGACCTTTGATCCAAAACGGGCTGAACAATACAACTACGGAACACTTCCCAATGTCGTAACATCCCTCGAATTTGAGAGACTGGTGAATGCAGCCGGCCCTACCGGTGGACTCATCAAGTTCAGGGAACAGGACAAAAAAGGGAACTGGATCTTCACAGAAGAAGCAGGTGAACCCAAATCTGTGGCTATTATCCATTGCATTGGAAGCCGTGACCATAATTACAACAAGTACTGCTCCCGGGTATGCTGCATGTATTCGCTGAAACTGGCACACCTGGTTAAGGAGAAAATACCCAATGCCGAGGTCTATGAATTCTATATCGACATGCGGGCCTTTGGCAAGGGTTACGAAGAGTTCTCGGAAAGAATCAAGGAAGAAGGTGTCCATATGATCCGCGGAAGAACTGCCAGGGTCGAAGAAAAAGATGGACAGCTGATGGTTCGCAGTGAAGATATCTACGAAGAGCGCATTCTTGAAACTAAGGTAGATATGGTTGTGCTTAGCGTCGGACTCGAAGCTAGAGAGGATGCAGGCGGTGTCGCCAGCATGCTTGGTATCGAACAGGGAGAAGAAGGGTGGTTTACTGAGAACAATTACCTTACAGAACCAACCTCCACCTTCAGTGGTGGTATCACCATCGCCGGTGCCTGCCAGGGACCAAAAGACATCCCTGACACGGTAGCACAGGCTTCTGCAGCTGCTTCCCGCGTGCTTCAGACTATACTCAGAGGAAAGATAAGACTGGGAATCAAGGATCTGCCACCCGAAAAGATCATTGAGAATGCCCGTCAGATTTCACCCTTAAAGATGGAGGTTGAATCATGAGTGTAAGAATAGATCCTGACTTTAGTAAAAAGCTGTCTAAGTACGGCAAGTCTGACTGGAACGAATGTTTCCATTGCGGAAATTGTTCAGCCATCTGTCCACTGACAGAAAACGGTTTCCTCTTCCCCCGGAAGGGGATTCGTGCCATGCAAATGGGACTGAAAGAACAGCTGAAGGGTTATGTTGATCCATGGTTGTGCTACTATTGCGGAGAATGTACTGATACCTGTCCCAGGGACGCTAATCCGGCGGAAATGATGATGACCCTGCGCAGGTGGCTGACTGCGGCTTATGACTGGACCGGACTCTCGGGAGTGCTTTACCGGTCACTTAAGGCACACCTTGCAGTAATGATCCTGCTTTTCCTTGGTGTCTGTGCTGCATTCTTTGCGTTCGCAGATTTCAGTATTCCTGTGAATAGTGAGGGACTGGTGGAAATCAATGCTTTTGCACCGGCGCACCTGATCGAGTCTATCGACCATATCCTGCTGCTGACTCTTGCGTTTTTCCTTGTAACCAACATGCTGAATATGTTCATACGGGTGATCATCAAGGATAAATCCGTGAGGGTCCCGGTATACCTCTACTTCGTAAAGGTATGGGAAGCCATTTTTCATTTCGGTACCCAGGCACGCTTTGCAAAATGCGAGGAGAAGAGAATGTACTGGTTCCTGCACTGGTTCCTGATGAGTTCCTATATGATGATGTTCATTTTTATCATATTCTTCCTTGAATGGTTTCAGACCGATGTGGTCCACCCATGGTGGCACCCGCAAAGGTTGCTGGGCTACTATATCACTGCAGGGATCGTGATCAGCAGCGTGTATTTCCTTTGGAACAGAATAAAACGACAGAAGACGATCTTTAAGTTTTCACATCATTCTGATTTTATATTTCCGATTCTTCTGTTCC
>DRHS01000015.1 GCA_011053095.1 Bacteroides sp. | reverse complement strand
GTACAGCATTTGTTGAGGTACAGGTAATATCTGTTAATGCTTTAATATCTGCAGTCGTATTTACATAGGATATTACAATGTGATCGGGATATTTTTCTCTGAATAGCATGAATTCTTCTGCTGGACACGATTCAGCCAGGGAACACCCTGCATTCAGATCTGGAATTAATACTTTCTTCTGTGGGGATATAATCTTGGCTGTTTCAGCCATGAAATTTACTCCGGCAAATACAATTATTTCAGCATCAGTAACGGCAGCTTTCTGAGACAGTCCAAGGCTGTCACCCAGGAAATCTGCAATATCCTGAATATCTTCAGTTTGATAATAATGAGCCAGTATTACAGCATTTTTCTCGTGCCTGAGTCGATTAATTTCCTTAATTAAATCCATAACTCATTATTTTACTTTAATAACTGAATGATAATTAGGCCTTTTAGTAACCGAGAAAAATTCCTTGAAAGCAAACGCTGAGACTGGGAGAATAGAGGTGAATATATAGGAATTGATAGTTAGTTTACAAAATTACGGATTGTAAACGATAAAAAGTACTTTTTGTCTTTACAATTTGAATTTTCTTAAATTTGTTAGAGATTTTTTGATGGTACGGATTTAAGAGTTGCAATTCAGATAATCCATGCCATTGCATAGTGAATATGTGGATATCAGGGAAAGATTCGCTCAACTGTTCCGGAAAGAAACCATACAATCACTTGTTGATAAAATTGAATATGGCACAGCTGTATTGAATTCCTCAGTCATAAAACCCTGCTATTCTCTCTATTTAAAACAAGCTAAATAGTCAATGCTTACTCCAAATTAAATATACTGATTCAAAATTCTTCAAAAAAATACTAACTGAGTTTAACTGGTAATTAACCTCATCCCAGTATAGTACTTTCCGATTTATTGGAAAGATACCAGTATCATCATAGATCGAATAGAATAAACATTAACTTGCATATTATTCACAATAATAGAAAAAATCATGGGGAAAGAGAAGGATACAAAACAAAAGCAAATTAAAAAGGCACCTGCTAAAAACCTGAAAGAGAAAAGAGCTGCAAAGGCAGCCAAGCGTGCAGAAAAACAAAAGAATTAAATAATAAGCCGATCTACGATAGTAATAGTTACATTTCTATTCTAGCGGTGTTAAGACGCAATAAGATTGTGTTTTGGTTCAGAATTCACATGGATCTTTGCGAACATGGATTGCTTTTTGATCAGCTCAGTTTGTACATTCAGGCTTTCACCCTTCTCTTTTTAGGACTCCGTACTGACACGGATTATTGATGCGAATCTTAATTTTTCCATGATTGTGGAGTTTTCAATCACCTTTTTTGTCAACGGGCGGATTTAGCCGGATTTCACGGTTCATTAACCATTTTTCCTTCGCCTCTTCACTGTCCCTGTCTTCATCTATCAAAATCCATGTCAATGGGGCCTTAAGGACGAGAACTTTTTTTTGTGGTTTCATGTATGTTCAGTTTTAATTGTTCGGTTCAATGGCAGCAATGCATCAGCCGAGATACTTCCAGGACACAAATTTAGCAATTTTATGGAATTCCATTCCGGTTTTCAATATCTAAACCGCAACAGGATGTTTATCCGCATATAAGGGCCATCCCATTTGTTCTGAGACGGCCCTTTCCAGTTATTATTTTGAAGGTATTTCTAGGGTGCCCCGGGTGTATCCTCATCTTTGATAAGTACAGAGAAAATAAACAGGATCACAGCTGCGGCAGCGAATACTACCATAAGTGATACGAATAATTTTCTGACAATTTCCTCGAGTGAAATTATATCCCAGATGCCAAGAAGTGCAACAACTGTAAACATCAGTATGAGGGCGATCAGGAAATACGAAATTACTTTTTTAACCGAACTACTCATGATAATTTGATTTGATTATAAAATAGTACGCAGATATAAAGATAAATCATAAATACTTTTAAAATCAGTCTCCCTTCCCTCCTCTTCGACCCGCCAGGTCGATTCGTCCTGCCTCTTCTTAGCAAAAACGTGAACAGGGTGCTTTTTATTTTCCTCAACCCGGATACCGCTGCGCTCCAATGACCGGATGGTCCATGCCCGGATCTCATCAGATCCGGCCGTCAGCGACACGACATGCTTAAATTCCTTATGCATTTCCAGGTCACCGGTGTGAGGATCCATTTTTAATCCACCGGAAGCATTGTCCTGCAGGAGTCCTTCTTCAAGTTTCCCATTCAGTACAAGGTCTTCCGGGGCTCCCTCAACAATACCATCCTCCTGTATTAACCAGATCTTATCGGCCTGCTTAAGGCTGAGCTGCAGGTCGTGGGACGAGAAAATAATCGTTTTGCCATGCTCTCTTGCCAGTTCACCGAGCAAAAGGGTGATTTCGTGCCTGTGGGTAATATCCAGGAATGCGGTTGGTTCATCGAGAACCATTATCCGGGTATCCTGTGCAAGCGTCCTGGCAATCATGGCCCTTTGCCTCTCCCCGTCGCTCAGCTCATCCAGGTCCCTTTCCACAAGAGAACCGAGTGAGGTAAGTTCTATGGCACGATCAATCTGATCCTGATCTCCCGCGGACAGACTTCCGAACCAGCCGGTATGTGGATACCTTCCCATAGCTACCAGGTCACGTACCCGGAGTCCCTGCACCCTAACTACTTCAGTTGAAACAAATCCGAGCATACGTGCAAGATCCATCCTGTGATATTCTTCCTGTGCCCTGCCCTCTATCATAATCCTTCCTCTTACGGGATGCTGCAATCCGGCAATTGTCCTCAACAGGGTGCTCTTGCCGGATCCGTTCCTGCCCATTAAGGAGACGAGTTCACCCCCGAAAACGTTACAGTTCATTTTACCTGCAATCGACTTACGCTTCCTCCCCTGACCGTAACCTATCTCAAGTTTTTCCAGGCGGACAAGCTCTGTCCTGTCCTCCGATATTGAGCCGGCAGCATTTGAGTTGCTGGCATTATTCGGGGACTCGGCGGGTAATCTGTTATCCGGACTGCTCATTATTAACTCAAATTTGCAAAACGCTGATTTCTGACAACGATCCAGACCACAACCGGTATTCCAATCAAGGCTGTAACAGAATTGATGGGCAGTACTTTGTCAGAGCCAGGAAGCTGTGAGATCATATCACTTATCAATAGTATTATGGCTCCTGCCAGCATTACTGCAGGTATGAGTATTCTATGGTCAGCCGTCTTCCAGATAAGTCTTGCAATATGCGGTATTGCAATACCAATAAAACCGATGGGACCGCAAAATGCCGTTACTGTTCCTGCAAGGATACTTGTACCGATGAACAACAGGATTCGGCCACTCATCACATTGATACCCATAGACTTAGCGTAGTTTTCACCCAACAGCATAGCATTCAGCATCTTAATACTGATGACCGAAAGAAAAACACCCACAGCCAGGCTTCCGCTGAATACCGGCAGTTGATCGCGGGTAACATTTCCGAGGCTACCCAGGGTCCAGACAATAAAAGTCTTGAGCAGGGCCTCATGGGTAAAATATTGAAGAATACTCACAAAAGCAATGGTAATGGCCCCAAAAAGAATTCCCAGAATCAGGATGGTCATAATATCCTTTATCCGGAAAGAAACCAGCAGCAGAAGCAGCATGATCATGCCCGATCCAAGCCAGGCAGCTGTAATTACACCCCAGGTCTGCAAATGCATATCCCTTCCGGGGAACAGAATATATGCACCCATAATCAGAAGGGCAACGCCAAGACTGGCACCTGAACTAATTCCGAGTACATAGGGACCTGCAAGGGGATTTCGGAACAGTGTCTGCATCTGCAACCCCGCGAGGGAAAGGGACAGTCCCGCGAAAACTGCTGTAACAGCCCTGGGTATTCGAAATTCCCTGACAATGATTTCCCATTCAGGATGTTCGGCCTGCCTGTTGAGCAGAATGCCAATCAGGTTGTCTATAGGTATTTTTACAGATCCGAGGAACAGGTCCGCAAAGAAGCAAACCAGAAGCAAAAGCAGGAGTCCCCCGAAAAGGAAAATATTCTTCCCCTTAGCCATCCTTTCCCAGCTCTTCCACCAGTTTCACAAGCTTGCCGAGATCTGCTTTGATTTTGTTGAAATGGGATTTCAATTTCTTTGCATCCTCCTTGTCCGTTGGATTGTTGACCCGGTGGATCATATCATTGCGCAACTTGACAATCTCGGCTATGGTCTTGTCTGCTGCTTTTTGTTTTTCAGGATGAAGTGTCTTGAATGTAAAGCATTCACTGATCAGATCGTAGGTAACAAAGTTGATATCATCTTTTAATTCCTTCTTGCTTGCCATATGAGAAGTTTTGATGTGTCCTTAAAGATAAAAAAAATCATTGAAGCTGCCTGTAATACCTGAGCTCATAACCGGGGAATATCTCCGGATGAAAAATGGCTATCAGGTCTGCGAGGATTATATCAGGTTCCATAACACCGGTTTCCCAGAAATCATTCCCCCCGGTCCTGTTCATCCTGCCTGTATTGTTATAAACGGATCCATCCCTGTAGGGCTTAAAACGTATAAGTCTTGATTCAGTCTGTAGTATATCTTCAAGGTTGCCTGCAGAACCACTGTTGATCCAGAAATCCGAATCAGCCCCTTTTGCGTAAACCGATTCAAGGTCAATGGGTGTAGCATCCCTCCTGTCCATATCGTTCCAGACATAATCTCCTCCGGCATCCCGGATAAAGGCAGCTGCGAAGGATTTCCCACCGGGCACATACCATGCATCCTTCCACGGAAGTCCGGTTATCACCCGGGGGCGCAATTCAGTCTCTGCCGCAAGTTCCCTGTAACCCTCATACCTGGCTGCAATGCTCTCAAAAATAGAATCCGCCTCCCTGCCCTTATTATACAGGGCTGCAATAAACTTAAGCCATTCGGTCTTTCCGAGCGGTTCATTTTCCAGATAATCTGCATTCAGGATAACCGGGATACCAAGCTCTTCAAGCCTTCCAACCATGCCGCTTATCTCTGCGGTGACACCATAAGCCATCACCAGGTCAGGTCTCAGGGTAAGTATACGTTCATAGTTAAGGGATTGATCGGCTCCGACATCAAGAACCCTGCCTGCACTTATCCCCTGCCTGACTGAGGGATTTGATATATAGTCCGGTCCCGAGACACCCACTATTGTTTCTGTCATTCCGAGGGCGGAGATCATGGCAACATGTGTGGTGGACATGCAGATCACACGCGAAACAGGGGTTTTTATTACCGGAATACCGGCCAGGGAATCCGGGATATGTGTCCCCTCAGCTGCCAGCACATATTCAAGATGAATTCCGGAGGAGCCCTGCCAGGGGTCCTGAACGTGGAGAATTTTGAAATCAATGTCTTGCTCAATACTGAATCCTCTTGCATACCTGTTGCCCCGGGCAGGAGTATCGGTCGAACCCGGTTGATCCTCCGGTGCATAACATCCGTACAGGAAACCCAATATCAGGAATATCAGTAGCTGCCACCTGAGAATGATTGATTTCCCGAGATCCATATGCTGCCTGAAAATCATATTACAAAGAGTTTACCTTGAAATAATGAACCGGCTTTTAGCCGCATAATTATCCTGTGAGAGCTGAATAACATAAAAGCCCGGCTGAAGTTTACTGACATCCAATGTTGATGCGCCCTCCCAGAATATTGATTTATGCAGGATCAGTTTACCTGTGATATGGTAGATCCGGATCTGTGTTTCCCTGCCGGTTGCAAGAGAGGCGTTTATGGTGACCTGGTTTAGGGCGGGATTGGGATACAGACTGAGAGATTCATTTTCCGTCTTTTCCCTAACGGTCAAGGGATAACCCGCTTTTCCCTCCAGGCTCATTACCCCGGTATTATCAGGATCCAGCCAGCATTTCAATTGTTTTGTGGAATCCTTATAATAATCCCATGCATAATCAATACGGGTAAAATAATCATTCTTCTGGAAGGAACAGGTCGCCTGTCCACCAGTGAGTGTTCCCACAATCATCTGGTTTTCGTTGAACAGGGGACAGCCGGATGAACCGAATTCAGTGGTTGCAGTATCCCATTCCAGTATCCGCCAGTGTGAATTTCGTACGAGATCCGGGAAATATTCCGGATCGTGATAGGATACTTCCGGCGGATCCAGGTCAACGGCAATTTTCTTTACATCTCCGCTCGGATGATGGATTGTTGTGGTATTCTGTGCCGGGGTACTGCTGCGGTTCCAGCCTGCAAAATAGGGCATGAATGAGTCCGGCGGTGCAATGCTCAGTTCAAGCAGTGCAAAATCAAGGCTGTCTGCATCCCTTGGATTTTCAAGGGTATCCCCTGTGGCAATAAGGGTAGCCCCTGAGATAGAGTTGACAATTGAACCGTCCGGTCCGTCGCACTCAGGGCTTTCATAGTTGAAATAAAAAACTGTAGGCTGGTATTTGTTATTCTGGAATACGCAGTGTGCTGCCGTATAAACATATGCCTTATCATCTTCGCGGACATTATTGATCAGCACTCCGGTACATTTTTCAATGTTGATCATGCGGACAATAGAGTTTTTAATGATTTGCCAGTCCGATCCCAGGGAGCAGTTAATATCCACATTGCAATCGCCCGATCCGCCGAAGTACTTATCACTGGTTGATTTATCCTCAAATACCGGCAGGTATGCCCAGCGTACGGTCCCTATTATTAAATCCCCGTAGTTATCGGTGTCCGGCGGTATCTCAAGCTGCAGGATCAGTTCATCGCCAGGAAGGTATGAAACCGGGAGGTATCCTGAAGATTTATTGTTCCTGCTGCTGTATGCACCGAGTACATTCTCTCCTGAAGGGTTGTAGATAAAGAGCCTGGCTCCCGGGGCAAGATCAAAACGGCTAAAAACCAATCCGAGTCCCCTGGCACCCACTCCCCTTATACCAAGCCGCCAGATAAGGGTCCCGTCCTGTAGCTGTTCCCAGTTCCCCCGCTGTTCAGGACTGATTGAAACCTGTATCTCTTTCGCGATGCGGTGATTCTTTTTTCCCGTAAGGGATAACCACTCATCTTCAAGTAATAATTCATTCACCATAACTTCCTCAAGATTAATCCATTCCGGCTGGGAGTAAGGGGACCCTGATTTAAGGGGACTCCCGCCGAGACTGAGCTGTGCGGATCCGCTAAAAGGAATAATGCCGGACAAAATAAGTGCAGCCATTATCCTGATGAAGGCAGGTCTGGATTGGAGGATAATCATATTTCGAAAATAACTGATATATTTGTATTGTACTTTAATGTACTTTAACTTACCTTAGTGAATCACGTATTTCGTACTATTTAAGGGTGTTTCATTTTAGTTTGTTTTAATTAGCTTTAATATATTTGTGTATACAAAACCGTAACACTTCAAAATCATGAAAGTAAATTATTATCTCGCACCCAATCCTGACCAGGAAGGTAAACATCGAATTCGGTTGTACATCTCTCATGCTGGCGAACGTTTTTTCTTTAATACTGGTATGAAAAGTACTAAAGCAGATTGGGTCAAACCCAAATTTGACAAAGATAGTAATCTCAAACATCTAGGAAGGATCAAGGCCAACGGACCGATTAATCGCAAGATTAATGAAAACCTGGCAAAGTGGGAGGTTGACGTAAATCAGTTATACCTCAAGGCTCTGAATGATGGCGAAATGATCAATCAGGAATACTTTGAAAAGAATCTTTCATTTGTCCAATCGAAGGAAAACGATTTTTTCGCGGTTTGGGATGAATACGTTCAATCTACCAGAATTCATAAGGCATGGTCTCAGGGATATGAAACTCAGGTCGGAGTAGTTAAGAACAAACTAATGGAACTAAACAAGGCAAAGAAAATAAAATTTACATCCATTGACCACAAATTCCTGAATCGCTTTATTGACCTTCATATTAAGGAATACCGCGTGAATTCCTATACCAATCAAAACATAGTATCTCTTAAAGCGTTTCTGACCTGGGCCACAAAGCACGACCTCAACCGGAACATGACATATCAAAATTGGGATGTCAAGCTACCGGAACCTGGCAAGGATGAAAACATCTATTATCTGACACGTGACGAACTAAATAGACTCTTGGTACATGAATACAGGGACCCTGAAATAAGGGATTGTTTTCTGTTTCAATGCTTCACGGGTTTGCGATATTCTGATCTAAAGAAGCTGCAAAAGACCGATATACACGACGATCATATTAGCATAACCACTAAGAAAACCAGGAAACGCATTGACGTCCCGTTAAATGACGTATCCCGGTCCATCCTGGACAAATACAAGGATTCACCAAGCAATAACGCGCTGCCCGTTCCATATCCTAATAAATACAATCAGGGGATAAAAGATTTGGGTAGGGATGCCAAACTTAACAGAATTGTTGATTATATCAATTATTGCGGTCGGGAACCCAACCATGAGAAGTGCAAATTATACGAAAAAATGACCAGCCACACCGGGCGCAAAACCTTCATAACTATGGCCGTATACCTTGACATTCCCCTTGAGGTTGTTATAGCAATAACAGGGCAGTCTTATGAAGTGGCAAAGCGATATTATAAGATCCAGGATCAGCACAAGTCCCGCGAGATGGACAAATTCAATACTAATTTGAAGATAGTATCATAGGTTATGATGCCACATGTTAAGGATAGCCCGGTATAACAGCCGGGTTTTCTCATAGTTCACAATTCAAGTTTTGTGAATATTGGGTACTTTGATCGTTTGGAAAAAAGAATTAGCTTTAATTAAGGATAAGAACAAATTCTCTCAATTCGGATGAAAAAACCTAAATTTCTTACAAAAGAGCAAAAGGTATTACGAAATGCTAGTAGAACCATTCACTACTATATTGATGAGTCCGGATCACCGGAGTTTTACGGTAAGAAAAAGAAACTTCTAGTTGGTGCAGAAGGATATTCACCTATTTTAATTATCGGTCTTGTTTCAGTCATTAACAGAAACTATATATTCAGGAAAATTGAAAAATTCACTGAAGATTTGTTGGCAAATAATGAATTAAAGAATATTTACTCACTTCATCAGCCTGGATGGTATTTGCATGCCAAAGACGATCACCCAGAGGTTCTCGATAGATTTTTTAATTTTTTAGCATCTTTGGATTTTAGAGGGTATTTTATAATTGGTAGAAAGAGTTTAAGGACTTTTCATAGAACGCATAAGGCCAAAGAGAGCAATTTTTATTTTGATCTCATCCAAAATCTTTTAAGATATAGGATCACTGGTTTTAAAGAGTTTAAAATCTATTTATCTAGACGATCGGGTAATAGTATTGAAGCCTTTAAAGATGCCATAGAATCCTCAATTGAGAATTATAACAAATCAACAAATAAAGACGACATTACTCCAACATATACATGTACGATAGTACCAAGTAAATCGACTCCCGAATCGAGTATTGTTGATTATATGCTCTGGGCTTTACAGAGGTACATTTTAAAAGAGGAAGAAACCTATTACAACCTATTAATAGATAAATATGAACTCATATATGATATATATGGAAAGACGAGGGGTGAAAATAGTAGATTCTATAATTACAAAAACAGGTTTGATTTAAAAAAGGCTGGTAAGTTTGTATAAAGCAAAAAAGATTCCTCTATCCCCGTGTTAGTACACTAACAACCGCCGCATGGAGCGACTTATGGTAATAGAGCAACCTTTTTACAAAAGTAAATTACTTTATATCAAAAAGCTATGTTATATAACATGCGATATCAATATCTTAAAATCCGTAATAAATAATGCTCAAATATAGTGCCAAACGAGAAATTTTTCATAATCAACAATGTAAAGTTTGCGAAAATTGAATTATGAAAGCCCAGCAATAATACATATTTCTTTTTAAATGTATATGATTCAGCCCCCTGAGGATTTGGAGTAAGCATAATACACCATATATTTAATAATGACCTCATGGATCTGATTATTGTTGCTTTGGATGACTAAAACAGAAATACCCGGGGTTCAGTCCCACCCTGAAGGAATCGATCATTGTACCATTGGACTTGTACCTATATACCCATCCATCCTGCTGGTAATCAACTGCATCACCCACATACACAGTTCCATCCAATGGATCAATGCCAAGACTGTACAGCTGCCGTCCGTTTTCGCCAATCAGGGGTTCCGCAGTTCCTTCCATCTCAATTGACACCTTATAAACTCCTTCAGCAATGAAATAAAGTGAATCGCCTGTAGTGTTAATACACAGATCGATAGGTGATACCCTTATATCATCCCAGGTTTTTTTTCTTTCGGCCTTGTGGTTTTCAAGGTTCACACGGGTGAGGGAGGCCCTTTCCTGTCCAAAAGGACTGCCTGTAAATCCACCATCAGAAAGCACCCATAGATCTGCGTTTTTGTCAAGTACCATGCTGTTGGGTTGCTTGCCGACTTCTATGGAGTCTGTAATCTGATCCGTTGAAGTATCAATTACAAGCACCTGATTGCTGAAAGACCAACAGGCCACGTAAAGTTTGCCCTGGTGGATGAGCATTTGCTCGGAGGATAGTCTCCCTGCTGCACCTTTTATATCTATGGTATCAATTACTATTTCCTCATGCGGGTCGATAACCAGTATTTGTCCCGAGTAAAGATCAGACACATAGGCTTTTGCGGATCCGGAGCCGGTGCTGACAAGGCATGTATACCGCGGGGAATGGAGTCCCGCGATCTTTCCCCTGAACTTCATATCATCCAGTCCGGTCCTGTAAATCTTACCCGAGTTATTTACAACGATATATGCCTCGTCCTCCCACAGGGTCATTGAATGGGCTACATCTCCGAGGGGGACCTGGTTGGACTGGTAAAAGATATTGTTCTGCACAGAATCAGCTTCAGGATCATAAAAAGAGATGGATGCATTTGAGGACAGGAATTGTCCCTCATTCACAATAAAAACCCCATTGCCGAATTTCAAATTTCCATCTTCAATATCAACCGGCTGTTGTTCGCAGGAAGCAATCAGGCAGGAGATCACTGCTGCCTGCAGGAATATCTGTATTGCCTGCCTCATATTCCTATATTAATTGTAAGTGCATAGTTTCGCATTGGCATGGGACGGGATCTTACGGCCTGGTACGAGGTGTTGAAAAGGTTATAAACGGTAAATCGCAGTCCCGTTTTAGTTCTACCTATGTTCCATGACTTTCCAAGATGCAGGTCATGGAGGGTGTATGGATTCAGATACTCCGTGAAATCATGATCTTCGTTGCTGGGTTGGGTATATCTTTTACCGGTATGAATTACCGACCAGTTGAAAAAATATGCATTTCGGGTCAGGTTCAGATACCCGTTTGCAGCATGTACGGGGATATATATTAATTGATTCCCCCGGGATTGATCGTTAGTACCAGGTGATTCCTCATTGGTTGACCTTGTATATGCATAGCTTGCTTTCAGGGTCATCAGCCAATCTCCCTTCGAAATATCCGCTCCCAGCTGAAGGTCAAATCCCCTTGAAAAAACGGATGCGATATTTTCTGCCTCCCAGTACCTGAAGCGGGTAGGTTTCCAGAGTATCCAGTCCTCTACCCTCGCAGCAAAGGCGTTAATGATGCCCTTAAACATCATTCGTTCAGTGCCCAGCCTGTATTCCAGGGATAAATCCGAATTGATGCTGTTTTCAGGCCTCAGGTCCGGGTTTCCACCAGGAATCCAGTACAGGTCGTTCAGGGAGGGGATGTTGTAATTCCTGCTAAGGTTTCCTCTCAGATACAGGCTATTGTTGTCAAGGATATTGTAGCTGAAGCCTGTTGAAGGCATTACCGGGAGCCAGCTCCCATCTACCCATTCCTGCCGGATCAAGCCATAGAGGACCCAGTTCTCGCCGAATTTCCTGTGCGCAGAAGCCATAAAACCTGCTTCATTACGCTGATGCTGGTAGCCCTGTTTACTTACCAGATCATTGATGCCGGCGTCGTGCATATTAAGATCTGTGCGTAACTGTACTCTTGTCTTCTTTCCTGTTCTGAGGTCGGCCTTTATAGTATTATACAGGCTGTTCTCCCTGCTTTCCGAATCAAACTGCTTGTAATCCAAATCGCTATGAATCAGAAAGTAATGAATGCTACTGCCTGAATAGCCCGATCGTACAGATATTGTCCCGAATCCGGGGTACATTTTCCATTCCATTGATGTTCTCAGGTTCCGGTCTGTCTGCCGCTCCTCCCTTGAGGCCCCTTCCTGGCTCATAAGTGGTGGCAATTCCCTTGTCGCTTCCTGGTACCATAGTCTTAGGGACAGCTCATGCATGTCACCCGGCCGGAAATAGATTTCCTGGAGAACTCCTCCCTTAGAAAATGCGGCTTGCTCCAGCTGCTGTTCCTGCACTGGAAGTATATCCGTATTAACAAAAGGATAATTATTATCTGAATGGTTCCGGTACAGGCGTGTATCTGACCTGACCTTATCGTCTCCTGCGCTGAGCCTGCCCTGGGTAGAGAATGTTCCGAAGCTGGCTATCTCCTGGTTTAATGATATATCAAGCGGTTTTTGCCAGTCCCCCGAACTCTCCATCAGCACCGCCCCACCCAGTGCGCCACTCCCCTCTTTCAGCGAACTTCCACCGTAAAGAATCGACAGGTCATCAATGATCCAGACCGGAATAAGGGAAAAATCCACCTGTCCCAGCATGGGTGAGTTCAGCTTTATCCCGTTCCAGTAAACTTTGGTATGGGATGCATCCGTTCCCCGGAATGAAGCGGTTGACAATGCACCTCTTCCGGCGGACTTGATATGGATTGCAGGCTGATATGCAAGCAATTCCGACAGGCTGCGTCCCGACATCAGGTCCATCGAAATGGAATCCATCCCGGCGGATATCAGCGGAGCCTTTGATACGGGTATGGAATGGATGATCTCAACCCCGTCGATATGAATCGTATCCGCATCTGTTGCTGCGGCTACGGGAATTATGGCCGCCGACAATGCAAAATATGCTAATATTTTAAGGAATCTGATCACCTCTGTGTCTATCTTGTTGTTTTACAGATCTTTATTATCCTGTTGGTATTATTCCCACTGCATCGCAGGAAGTAGCTTCCCAGGGGTAATTCTGCAATGTTTATGGTTTGCCGGGGACCATCGATCCTACCCTGCTTTCGCATCCTTCCATAAATATCAAAAAGCTCCCATCGGGTATGTTTCCGGTCAGGATCTTCAATAAATAATTCTGTATCACAGGGAACGGGATAAATTCTTAGTCCATCATCAGACCAAAAAGGATTGGTACTAAGCAAAGTTTGATTGATCACCCCCACTGCATCAAGGTCGAATCCGCAGTTTTCAAAAGGAGATGGGAATGGATCATTTATCAACCTTCCCATCTCGTCCCTTGACCCAAGGTGTTCATCAAGTATCCCGATAACATCAACGATCCTGACTGCAGTAATCTTTTGAAGGTCTAGTCCCCCGCTATCTTTCAACTCTTCCAGGTCAAAAGGTGTGCCCCATCCACTCATGTATTTCCCCGCCAGGTTATGTATGTCTTCTGCTGCCAGCAGTCCAAAAGAGCCTATCTGCGTCTCAGATTGTGTTTCGGATCGGGAAGGAAAACGAATGAAAGTTTCCCCATCGGAGGAAACTTCCACGAATCCGAGTTCGAGGAACGCCCCGTCGAAGCTATTCTCAAAAACAGCAAAATCAGGTCCCGGTCCATTGAAGATGGACTGGTCAAAAAACAGAGTGGCACTTCCGGCATCTCCAAGGCTAACAACAATATTGTCTGCTTTTCCGCTTGCACTAGAGGAATCTCCATGAGTAACCTCTATACTGTCAGGATGGGTTATCAGTCCCGGTCCCCTTCTAAGATCACAGGATACAGCCCATGCCTGAAAAACCTCATCGTCCATATGTATGGCATCCGAACCCGGGGCTCCTGCAGCCGGAGACCAGGGTTGCGCCTGCAAGCCGGTTTCAGCAGCCAGACTGATAATAATGGACAGAGCCAGTCGTATATGATTGGAGAAGGTCAATTCTACGGCTTTAGATTGTACCCAGAATATTATCGATACAGGCATACTTGGGGGTGTTTATTCCCCAATCCCCCTTGTCTGATGAATCAAATGAGAAAGCAAGTTGTTTTACATGTCCGAGCGCATCAAGAGGTATCTCTGTCCATATATCAGTAATAAAATCGGACACAGGATCAGCAGAAGTGAAATCGGCAAGCACAAAAGTTACGGTCCCCGTTATCTCTCCATTATTATTTATGCCTGTAATAATAAGATGGAAGAAATCCGGATCAGTTCCGTCTGCACCTCCGAACTTTTTTGCAAAATCATCGCCGTCTCTCATGGAAAGTGCGGCATAAGTTGAATTTGCCAGAGAGATTTTATCTACCCGTTCCGGTAGTTTAAATGTCAGTGTATCACCGTCAGCAATAAGAGCAAATATTTCTGAGCCGCCGGCACCACTACCTGCGTAGCAGCTGTACTGGTTCCCAAATCCCGGAGTTAATGCATCTGTGTGATTGCTGTAGGCGAATCCGGTCCAGGAGGTGAATCCTCCTTCCCAGGTTGTAAAAACGTTGGGAAATGTCGCATTTCCACTTTTAAAACTACCTGAGCCGTCCGAACCGTTCCAGTAAAAGCTTGAATCACGAGCAAGCTCTTCAAATGTAATAAGGTCCGTGTTATCCTCTTCTTTTTCACAGGCAAACATGGCAAACATGATCCCTGCCACGCAGAAAATTAAAATTCTTTTTTTCATAATTGAGTTTTTGCATTAAACATGAAAATTGATTGTTAATCAACCAACATTCAAAAGCTTAAGCGGATTTTAGCTGGAGGTTTACAGTTTTACCCAGTGCTTTCGTCCCGAAGCTGAGAATATTGATACAGTCAAGGCAGGTCTTCTGACTTACTCCACCTGGATACGCCTTCCCATTCCCTTCTTATCGGGTACAGTGGCTGAGATTGTTCCAGGTATGGCGGAGATTACAGCAGCGGGTACTGTCGCTGATTCACACAGCGTTCCCTTTTCATCCGACACAAGAAATTGTGACGAAAACCACAACTGGGACAAATTTATACATTATTTCTAAGTACATGACAAAAATTTACAACATTTAATAAACTCATTTATATCATTGGAAAACAGCACTTTTGAAAGATACGTCAAGCCATACTTGAATAAGCTTTTGGCTCTTCTGCCATGCTTTTTGATCTTGATTGGGCAAATATCG
>DRHS01000014.1 GCA_011053095.1 Bacteroides sp. | reverse complement strand
CTGCAGAATATGCAGTTGAACATTCGTAAAGGCAAGGGCAATAAAGGTCGCAAAGCCATTTTATCAATGTACTTTTTGGGAGAGCTGGAGCAATACTACCAGTTGTATCATCCCGAAAAATATCTTTTCAATGGAAGAAAAAAGTCTGAGCCGATGAGTGAGGGAGCGGTAAACTGGGTTTTTCGCCAGGCCATTAAACGGACAGGGATCAAAAAGGATCTGTCTCTGCATAATCTCAGGCACTCATTTGCTTCTCACCTGCTGAGTATGGGTGTCAGTCTGCTGGATATCCAAATACTGTTAGGCCACTCGGACATCCGTACCACGATGATTTACCTTCACCTGAACCGGCGCAGGGGTACCGCTCCCTACAGTCCGCTGGATATTCTGTTCCGCTGATGCGTAGTCAGTGGGAGCTGGCTGATGTGATCAACAGGTTCCGCGAAGCACTTGAGCAAAAATATCCCTTATCATCACAACAAAAGGGAGTGCTCACGCTTTTGCAGCAATGTCATACTTCAGCCATGGGAGGACATCTGTGGCATTGCCCCGAGTGCGGACATGAACACATCAGCTACAACGCATGCCGAAACAGGCACTGTCCAAAATGTAACGGACTTAGAAGATTGCAGTGGGTCGAGGCGCGCAAAGCTGAAGCTATGCCTGGAGGATACGCCCATATCGTATTTACCTTACCACACGATCTGAATGATTTGTGCCGGGAATATCCTCGTCAGATGTACAACTTGCTGTTCCAAACCGCATGGCAGACCATGGAAGCTTTTGCCGGGGATAGTAAATACCTGGGGGCTCATACCGGTATGGTTGCTGTGTTGCACACCTGGGGACAGAACCTGATGCTTCATCCCCATGTTCATTGCCTTGTACCCATGGGTGGACTCACCCGGCAGGGAAAATGGAAACAAGCCCGTAGCAAAGGAAAGTTTCTTTTCCCGGTTAAAGCTATGAGTAAAACCTTTCGTGGTAAATTTACCGATGGGTTATACCGTCTTGATCAAAATAGTGACATTATGCTCACCCAACCAATTGATCTGAGGCAAAAATACCTACATCCGCTCTACCGCAGTAAATGGGTGGTATTTGCCAAAAGACCCGTTGAAGGGAGCGAAAAAGCCATTGAGTATATCGGTAGGTATGCCCATCGCATTGCCATTGCAAACAGCAGGATCAAGGAGGTGACAGACGAAAAAGTTACTTTTTCCTGGGTTGATTATCGCCATTCCAAGACCAGCAATATGAAACTCAACGGGGTGGAGTTCCTCAGACGATTTGTTGAGCACGTACTGCCTCGGGGATTTGTGAAAATCCGACATTACGGTATTCTTTCCAACAGGTTAAAGAACCAGGCTCTTGACGCTGCGCATAGCAGTCAAAACCAACAAAGACCGGAAAAACTTCCGGTTATGCATTGGTTCGAACTTATTGAGATAATCTGTGGCAAAGATCCTTTGTTGTGCCCAAAATGCAAAAAGACCAGGCTCAGTATAGTAGCTATATTGCCTCCAAAACGGGCAGGCCCAATTGATGATTTTACACTCAATACCGGTTTTTACCGGATAGCCTAATGCTCGTATTTTTGGGGATACTGCAAATCTGTAAATCTTGCGGTATAGGATTATACTGCCTTAACCGTTAAAAAACGACAAAAATACAACCGTTTTTATTGAACCGCGATCACAGATACTATGAAAATCCAGAACTTAACTTGTAAAGATTGGGATAATGCAAAAATGATGAACTGTAATAACCTTGTGAAACTATGAGTTGAAAATATGAAAATCCATATACCCTGAATTGGGCTAAAGTCCAACATCCGGCAAGAACAATGCGGACAATAAAACATTGACCCAGAACAGCGATATATGCCATATCCGCATTATTCCCGCCTAATTGTTGT